>CACSIN010000005.1 GCA_902705835.1 BD1-7 clade bacterium | reverse complement strand
TGTTATGTTTTTGCACGCTGAAAACCATTCTCACGATTCACTTCCGAAATTTCTTGATCGTATGAATAGCACTCCAGCGTAAATTTATGATTTTCAATAAACGCTAAATACCCAACATCAATTCCATCGAGCTGACCACGTATGTCGGGTTTATTCAGTACCGCCCGAACCTCCGATAGTGCAGGGTCCTTCAGTGTTAAAAAATATCCTGCACCACTATACGTGACTTCACCCTCGGCGACCTGATCCGAGAACTCAATCGCCTCGCTTTCAACGCCTGAAAGAAGCTCATTAATGATCTCTCGTTCAAAGTCCTTCATGACCAACTACCGCAAACATAACGCTCGCATCTAGGGCAGACGCCGCAACGCGGTGGCTGTCCCTAGCATGCGCTTGTTCTGTGCCCGCCCTGCTACTCTAAAGCGCCTTGCAAATCAGAGATGCCTCGGACACGAATTAATCTTTAAGCGGCAGCCTAACACAACTAGCAAGCCAACTAAACGCGATGAAACGAACTAAAAGAAAACGCCCTACTAATCGCCCAGGACTGACCGAGAGCCCAACCCAAAAACACAGGATAAAGCCAAACGGAATTGTGCTTGCCGGTACATGCACTGAATAGATTCGGAATATAGGATTAGTCAGATTTCGCAGCCTGAAGAAACAAGAAAGCCAATGCTAAATCACCAACAGGCTTGGAGTAATCTTTGGGTAAACTGCTTGGAATGAACTACATCGTGAGATGCACAGAACGCTCGCAGCACGGGCCGGAGCCGCAAAGCGGCGGAGGTCCAAGCCACGCAGTGGCTGAGCGTGCCTGCGCTTGTTCTGTGCCCGCCCTGCTACTCTGAAACGCCACGGAAATCAAAAAGCTCTCGGACACGAATTAATCTCTGGACACGAATTAATCTCTGAACGGCAGCCTAACACAACTAACAAGCCAACTAAACGCGACGAAATGAACTGAAAGAAAACGCCCGACTACTCGCCCAAGACTGACCGAGCGCCGAACCCGAGAATAGAGGATAAAGCTGAACGGATTTGTGCTTGCCGGTACATGCACTGAATCGATTCGGAATATGGGATTAGCGAGATTTCGTAGCCTGAATAAACAAAAAAGCCAGTGCTAACCACTTACCGGCTTTGAGTGATCTTTGGGTAGACTGCTTGGAATGAACTACATCGTGAGATGCACAGAACGTTCGCAGCACGGGCCGGAGCCGCAGCGCGGCGGAGGTCCAAGCCACGCAGTGGCTGAGCGTGCCTGCGCTTGTTCTGTGCCGCCCTGCTACTCTGTGCGCCCTGCAAATCAGAAAGCTCGCTGACACGGGTTAATTTATAAACGGAGACTAACACAACTTACAAGCCATCTAAACGCGACGAAACGAACTGAAAGAAAACGCCCTACCACTCGCCCAAGACTGACCGAGAGCCGAACCTAAGAATAAAGGATAAGGCTGAACGGAATTGTGCTTGCCGGCACATGCACTGAATGGATTCGGAATATGTGATTAGCCAGATTTCGCAGCCTGCACAAACAAAAAAGCCGGTGCTAAATCACCGACAGAATTGGAGTAATCTTCGGGTAGACTGCTTGGAATGAACTACATCGTGAGATGCACAGAACGCCGGCAACAGCGGTGAGTTAAACTGGCGCTTCTTTTGCTGGGGTTTAGCAAAAGAAGTGACAGTTTGACGAGTCCGTTGCTTGCCCTTGTTAACCCTTGCTACGTGATTTGATGACTTTAACATCTTGAGCATGACCAGGGTAAATGAATAAATAGTATTGATCATCTCCATCAAGACCATCTTCAGATATTGTTTCCAATCCTTTATAACAAGCCAGAACTTGATAATGGCCAGGTGATAATTCGATTCTCTGAGCATCAGGAAAGTAATCAGAGCAGCCTGCCACAACTAATTTTCCAGTTTCACACTCGATTGAAGATATAACCACATGATCCCAATTCTTAATGTTAATTGATGGCTCTTTTTCACAGATCTTTACAAAAACCTGAACATCCATATTTCTAACAGTACCTATGCCAATTGCATAGCTACTTACAGCCAGTAAACGCTCAGTTGCTTCTTCTGACCAAGCATCGCCAAGATCACCTTTTCCAGCTTCATCATCTTGTAAATAAAATTGATGATAATCGGCGAATAGCTCTAATTCGAATTCTTCCATATCTCTCGATTCTTCCCCGGGTTAACGCTCGCAGCACGGGCCGGAGCCGCAACGCGGCGGAGGTCCAAGCCACGTAGTGGCTGAGCGTGCCTGCGCTTGTTCTGTGCCCGCCCTGCTACTCTGTGCGCACTGCAAATCAGAGATGCCTCGGACACGAATTAATCTTTGAACGGCAGCCTAACACAACTAACAGGCCAACTAAATGCGACGAAATGAACTGAAAGAAAACGCCCCACTACTCGCCCAGGACTGACCGAGAGCCGAACCTCAAAATTGAGGATAAGACTTTACGAAATTGTGCTTGCCGGCACGTGTACTGAATGGATTCGGAATATGGGATTAGCTAGGTTTCGCAGCCTAAGCAAACAATTAAGCCGGTGATAATCACTTACCGGCTTTGAGTAATCTCTGCGTTGATGACTTGGAATGAACTACATCGTGAGATGCACAGAACGCCCGGCTCATCGGCGAGCGCAGCGAGTCCGGTGGAGGCCGTAGGCCGGAACGAAATGCAGCCGCTTGTTATGCAATTTACACTATATCCTTTAGATAAAAGGTCACTTGCAGCTTGCCAGAATGGTAATCTTGATGGCATGGCTTGCAAAGTGTGATTATGTTTTCTATTAATTCTGGACCATCTTCACTATGAAGAAGCATGTGGTGACCTTCAGCAGTCTCTTTAACTTCACCACATATGAAACACATAAACTGGTCGCGTTCCTTGCCTTTCTTCTGCACTTTGGTATGTGCGTATGATCTTTTTTTACTCATCTTTCGATTTATCTTCTAAAGAATGACTAGCTGATGGCTGCGCACCTTTTATAGCCTGCTGAATTCTTTCAGGTAGCTTCTTTTCCTTACCTGCAGCTATCACTCCGTATGAATCTGGTGCAATTTCTTCTACTAACTCTTCAAATTTACGCTTCAAATCCTTAGCTTCCTCCTTTTTTAGCCCACCGTAACGAAACCAAATCGCGTAGTCGTCACCGTTTTGAGTATTTACATCAGATAATAACTGAGGACATGTTCTCGAGTTGTGCCCTTCAAGGCCGCATAAACTACATGCCATACTTATCCCCTATTCTTTGGGCTTTTTATAGTTATTTCAAAGTCGTCATCTTCATCGTCGTCACTCTCCATGCTCTTTTGAGGCCCGCCTCCAGAAATATCAATAGTTTCGTTTCCATAACTAATACGCCAGACATCTTCAGACAGCTTGGGTAGGCAGCCTTTTTCAAAGACAACACCGTAGATATCAACCTCTCCATTCGCTCTCAAAATAGCTATTTTTTCATCCCAAACATTAAGGACTTTATCCCCTTCTTTGAGTACTTTGATGTTATATATCACTTACTTACTCCTTCTTCGATATTTGTGCATAACGCCTGCAGCACGGGCCGGAGCCGCAAAGCGGCGGAGGTCCAGCAAATACGTAGTATTTGCGATCGTGCCTGCTCTTGTTATTTGTGGTTTAGCGCCCATAGTTCTGCACTACATCATTATGTAGAGTTTCGATTACTTTCTTACTGCAAGATGTTATACCTGCAAACGGTTCTCCAGAACATTCTCTAGCTAAAAAGAAAACACCATCTTTAAAGTGGATCCTGTACATTAAACCGAAATCATAACCGTCTCTTGCGCCTGACATCTGTACAGCTTCTATGAAGCCACTTGATAGTGTCTGATATTCTTTTTTCTCTTCATCAGATAGTCTTATCCAATTCTCTACCGAAACCATTTCCAATTCCAAATTGAGTTTAACTAACCTCTCACAACTTCACCTGTCCCACAACACCTATGACATGGAACATAACCCCACGCCTCTCCATTCGAAATGCCGGTGCAATGCCCACAATCGTAAGGCCGACCTCGGCCTTTACATGCTGGGCACCTGGTTTTCCCCTTCCCCTTACAAGTCGGGCAATCCTTAAATGGTTTATCCTTGTTTTTACCAATAGCCATCCGTATTTCCCTGCTCCCAAGAGCAAATAACAGTTAAGTCTATTGAAACCGTCAATATATTTCGACGCAACATATTCTTTCAATCGCAACCCACTTCAACAACTAATTCATTCTAATATTCAATGATATACGATTATTGTTAGTAACCGCTAGCAACATAAATATATTGACCAACACACCTTAACTAAAATTTTCAGTAATTACATAATTAGCTTACATAACAACAACCTAGAAAAAAAATTCCATATATTTTGGTAACTGCTCTAGGGATACCAGAAATAGTGTACATTAATACAGTACTCTAACGTATAATACGTGGCGCAGATCGTCCAAACAACCGCAAAATCAAAAGCCAAAGATTCAAAGTGCGCGATGCACAATAATCTGTACGATGAATTAATAGATGTAAACATAGCCATTCAGCCGGGTGCGCTCTCCTAGTGGAACCCTTGTAGTGGAACCCTTGTAGTGGAACCCTTGTAGCGGCACCCTCATAGCGCGGCTCACAGCACTACCCCAAACGATTAGCAAAGTCCTCATAGCCAAACGATTTCACCACCTCTAGCGAATCTGTTTCTGAATCCCATACCGCCAGAGACGGTAAACGAATACCATTAAATGTTGTAGTTTTCACCAAGGTGTAATGGGCCATATCGTCAAACATCACGCGCTGCCCGAGCGCCAAAGGCTCCATAAAACTATAATCGCCGATAACATCTCCCGCTAGGCAGGTCTGCCCACCTAATCGATAGCTATGCTGCGTCGCATTTGCAGCTGTAGCAACCCGCATTGCACCGTTACTATCCCTTATTAGGATATCTGGCCGATACGGCATTTCTAGGATATCCGGCATATGGCAAGTTGCAGAAGTATCCAAAATCGCAATAGGGCCGTCGTTTTCGTGCAAATCAAGCACTTCACTAACCAGTACACCACTATTAATCACCGCGGCTTCACCCGGCTCCAGATACACTTGTAGCTGATACTTATCTTGTAAGTAACGGATATGCGCAATCAACCCTTGTCGATCATAATCAGGGGCGGTTATATGATGCCCTCCCCCTAGGTTCAGCCATTTCATGCGCGGTAACAGATCGCCAAACTGCGCTTCAACAGCATCAAGGGTCTGAGCCAAGGGGGCATAACCTTGTTCGCACAGTGTATGGAAGTGCAAACCGTTGATTCCGTCGATATCCGTCGCAGTTGTTAGCTGCCGTTTAACCAACTCAACATGCGAACCAAGCCGAGACCCGGCTGCACACGGGTCATATATCGCCGTATCGCCTGTCGACACCATGGGGTTTATGCGCAATCCAACCTTTAGACCCGGTCGCAGGCGTTGCTGCGCGATGATACGCGACTGAAAACGTTGCCACTGTGCAATTGAGTTAAAAACGATATGGTCTGCGATAGCGATAATCGATTCAAACTCAGTCTCACTATAAGCCGGTGAATAAACGTGAACCTCGCGTCTATCAACGCCTTTGGCACTTCCACCAAAGTGCTCGTGAGCCAACAGAGCCTCATGTAACCCACTTGCGCAGCATCCACGCAGGTACTGACGCACGAGTGGCGCAAATGCTGGCATTGCAAACGCCTTTAACGCCAGCAAAATACGTGCACCGGATGCATCCTCAATCGATCGCAAGCATTGCAGGTTTTTTTCAACCGCCGCTTTGTCGATAACAAAACACGGGCTCGGCGTCCGTGTTGGGTTAAAGTGCTTAAACGTTGTCGCTTTCATTTGATCCTCAATGGATTCACAGTGGGGCACTCTCGTTTTCAAACAATCCGACGTTTAAACAATGCTAAAATCCGGGTCTTCGATAACTGAAAATGGTAATCCAAAACCGTTTAGCGCCTGCATAAATGGGTCCGGATCTAACTGTTCGATATTCCAGACACCCGGCTGCATCCAGGTACCTTCAACCATCAACTTGGCACCGATCATAGCGGGTACGCCCGTCGTGTAAGAGATCGCTTGAGATTGAACTTCTTGATAGCAGGCCTGATGATCTGCGATGTTATACACGTAAACTGTTTTCTCTTTGCCATCTTTAACACCACTCACGAGGCAACCAATACACGTTTTCCCGATTGTTCGTGGGCCTAGTGTTGCTGGGTCGGGTAACAGCGCTTTAAGAAACTGAATAGGTACAATCTGTTTACCTTGATAATCGATCGGATCAATACCGGTTAACCCGACATTGCCCAGCACTTCCAGATGTTTGAGGTAGCTGTCACCAAAGCTCATCCAGAATTGTGCGCGTTTTAGAGTTGGGTAGTGCGTGGTTAGAGATTCCAACTCCTCATGATACATGCGGTAAATGTTGTAAGTACCCACACCCTCAGGGCACGTAAAAGACTGGCTCATCGACATGGCCGGGGTCTCCACAAACGCACCGTTTTGCCAATGCCGACACGGGGCTGTCACTTCGCGAATATTAATCTCTGGGTTGAAGTTCGTCGCAAACGGATACCCATGGTCGCCACCATTCACATCAATGATATCGAGTGTATGAATCTCATCAAAATAATGTTTTGCGGCAAAGGCGGTAAACATATTGGTCGCACCCGGGTCAAACCCAGAGCCTAACAACGCCATCAGGCCGGCTTGTTTGAAACGCCCTTGATAGGCCCACTGCCAATGGTACTCAAACTTCGCGGTATCCAATGGCTCATAGTTAGCAGTATCCAGATAGTGAACACCCGTTTCTAAACAGGCATCCATAATCGTCAGATCTTGATAAGGCAAAGCAACGTTGATCACCATAAACGGCCGGGTCTTGACGATCAATGATACTAATTCGGGCACCTTGTCGGCGTCGACCTGAGCGGTTTCGATCTTCACACCTGTGGATGATTTAACCTTCGCGGCGATCGCAATGCACTTTGATTCTGTTCGGCTTGCTAATACGATCTTAGAGAATACGTCAGACGCCTGCGCACACTTATGTGCCACCACTTGGCCAACTCCGCCCGCGCCGATAATGAGTACTTTTTTCATGGGTTGGTTCCTCGTTACTATCTTTCTTCAGTTGTTTTCTTAAGCGGTTTTCTTCAGGCGTTTTATTCAGTGAGCGTTGCTAAAGAAGATTCAACGGATGGCTCTTTTTCGTAATAGGTATAACCCTGTAAACTAGCCTGAAACGTCTTGATCATTTGCTGGCGTTCACGAGCACTGATGCGCCCCTTCTGAACCGCAGCTTCAACTTTATTGCGAAACTTAAGACGCAACTGCGCCGGTTCAAATTCCACATAACTCAATACATCGGCAATCGTGTCGCCCTGAATTTCTTTCACAAAGTCAAAGCTGCCATCATCGTTGATCCGAACACTAACAACATGGGTATCACCGAACAGGTTGTGCAAGTCGCCTAGGGTCTCTTGATAGGCACCCACCAGAAATACGCCGAGATAGTACTCCTCATCCACACGCAACGAATGTAGAGACAAGGTCTTCTCTGCAACCCCATTGCCACCAATGCCGGAGGTATTGATAAATTGGTCGATTTTACCGTCACAATCGCAGGTGATATCCGCCAAAACTGCGCGACGATCGGGCGTCTCATCAAGACGGTGAATCGGCATCACCGGAAACAACTGATCAATAGCCCAGGCATCAGGCAATGATTGAAACAAGCTGAAGTTACCGTAGTAGATGTCCGCTAACGCTTCATCCAATCCTTCAAGTTCGACGGGCACATGCACCATCGATCGAGTCACGTCGCGAATACGGTGCAGCGCCTCAAAAAACAAATTCTCGCCTTCTGAACGCATGCGCAGATCCACCTGGCCGCGTTTAAAAAGCTCACGAATTTCATCCCGATAATAATGAATATCGTTGTAACACTCTTGCACACGTGCAGGGGTTAAATAGGTGAGCACTTCGTGCATGTTTTCAATGAGCTCATGATCATTTTCACTCGGTACTTTCGGAGCAACCGGTTCGAACTGGGCCACATCCAAAATGTTAAACAAAAGTATCGATGAATACGCGACCGTTGCTCTGCCGGATTCAGTAATGATCACCGGATGCGGTAACTGATGATCATCCATGGTGGTTTTAATCGTGTCGACGATGTCTTCACAGTATTCGCGTAGCGAGTAGTTACGGCTTTGCCCAGCATTCGATTGTGCGCCGGTATAATCCACCGCTAAACCACCACCAAGATCGATATACGCCATCGCCGCGCCTTCTCTGCACAAATCGACAAAATACCGACATGCCTCTAATACACCGCCGCGAATATCACGAATGTTGGGAATCTGAGAGCCCAAATGACAGTGCAGGAGTTTTAAACAATCCAACATCTCTGATGCCTTGAGCCGATCAACCACATCAATTAACTGTCGACTCGAAAGACCAAAGACACTGCGATCACCACTGGTTGAATTCCAGTACCCACTGACTTGAGAAGTCATTTTTACACGCACACCGATATTCGGCTTAATATTGAGCAAACGACTGCGTTCGATGAGAATTGGCAATTCTGTGAGTGTTTCAATCACGAAAAAACAGTCGAAGCCTAACCGCGTTGCTTGCAGCCCTAAATCAATAAATTCCTGATCTTTATAGCCGTTACAAATCACTAGCCCACAGTTCTCATCCATCGTCGACAGCACGGCAATCATTTCGGCCTTGCTGCCGACCTCAAACCCATGATTGAACTGCGCACCGAACTGCGCTACTTCTTCAACTATTTGCGCCTGCTGATTGACCTTAACCGGGTATACACCACAGTATACCGATCGATAACCCTCTGCAGCAATCACTGCCTGAAAGGCTTCATTAAGCTGCGAAATACTTTGATCTAGAATATTTTCTATACGCAGTAACGCTGGCATCGCTAAATCACGTTCCTGCATACCGCGAACAATATCCATTAGTGATACTTCAGCGTTCACCGAGTTAGATGGGTTTTCAACCACTAACTCGCCGCTGTTATTGATATTAAAATAACCATTCCCCCAGCGCTCGGTGCCGTATAGGTTGCGCGCGTCTTCCACGCTCCACTTCGCTATCGGTAACTTGATCATACTTGTCATCAGAACGTCCTCGCTATTGCGCACAGGGTTGCCAGATCGGTGCTGCGCTTCTAGCTTTCAAAAAATGCAACACATGCCGGTCGATGGTTTCAGTAATTTCACGTAATTCCGAGGCCGATGGGGCAGAACAGATAAATCGTAAGGTCTCATCCAACGCCCGCATTCGGCACCTGCCCATCGCAAAGTCGACGGTACCTTCATGATCATCCCAGTCGGCGCTGACTTTGTGCGCAAAGTGTTTGCACATCCGCTTGAGCGCCCGAGAGGGGTCATCAATAACCACTGACGAAATAACGCATACTTCATCGGCAGAGACAGACGCTGAGTTAGGGGCTGAGGCAGCAGCAACGGGGAATTCTTGCATTTATTTTGTCGTCCTATTGTTATCCGCTCACCGGATGGCGAACGCGGTAGTTTCTCATGCTATAAGGCCTGCGCTGGTCGGTCAGCCAGTACAATCGGATATCCTTGCGAGCAGGCTTCAACACGGCCTTCAATGCCGTAGGCCATTTTCAAGCGATCCGGTGTTAACACGTCAGTCGGCGCTCCAAAGGCCAACACCCGCCCCTTCGCTAACATCAGTACTTGATCACAAAAACGCAGCGACAAATTCAGATCATGGCTAGCAATACAGGCGATGGCGTCACGCTGATCAACTTCTTCGCGGATCGCCTGCAGTACATTCAGTTGCCAGTGTAAATCCAAGGCGCTAGTGGGTTCATCGAGCAACAATAACTTGGGCTGACGCACCAGTACCTGTGCTAAGCCCACCATCTGCCGTTGCCCACCCGACATCTCAATCATGGGTGTTAATGCCAACGAACGAATGCCCAGTTGATCAAAAACGATTTCAATGCGTGCTTCAATCTGGGACGGCGACAGCCCGCCAGCACTGGCGCGTGCAGCACTGTATACCAGCTCGTAGGCCACCAGCGTATTTGCCAGTGGCAGAGCTTGGGGCAAATAGCCGATCTGTAACATACGCTGCCGATGTGTCATCAACGACAGCGGTAAGTCGTTAAACGTTACTGAGCCTTCAAAGGGCAAAACGCCAGCTAACGATTTCAATAGTGTCGACTTACCCACGGCGTTTGGCCCGACAACGGCCACCAGCGAGCCTGAGGGGATTTCTGGCAAACTCACGTCGGTCAAAATGCGTTTTTTTCGATAACCGATTTGCCCGTTTTCAATGATCAAGCTCATGATGCACTCTCCCGCCCGCGACCAAATATCAGACTGATAAACAGAGGGATACCTACTAGGGCAGTCACAATACCGACCGGCAAAATAACCCCCGGCAGCAACGATTTACTGGCAATGGATGACAACGACAACAGCAGAGCGCCGGCAATCGCACTACCAGGCAGGAAGAAACGATGATCTTCCCCAAGCATCATGCGCGCAATATGAGGGCCCACCAATCCGATAAAACCGATCTCGCCAACAAATGCCAAGGCAACCGCTGTCAGTAAACTAACACGTAACAATACCGTCAGCCGTAAGCGTTCAACATTTATACCTAGGCTTCTGGCCTGCTCTTCGCCGCTGCGTAAGGCCGTTAACTGCCAAAGCTGTGTGAGGCTAAATACGAAACATACGGCAAAAACAGTGGTAACGATGGTAACTTTCTCCATCGTCGCCCGTGCAAGGCTGCCCATCGTCCAGAAAACGATCTGCTGTAACGCGCCTGCATCCGCAATGAACTGCAACACGCCCACAGCCGCGTTTAAACCAAACATCAGAGCAATCCCGAAAAGCAATACGGTATGCACACTGGCTCCCATTATCCGCGACAGCATCAAAATCAAACCCGACGCGATGCAGGCAAAAAGAAGCGCCGCCAACGGCAGCAAATAGGTATAACTTAAACCTAACCAACTGAGATCTAACACAATCGCAACGGAAGCGCCCAGTGTTGCTGCAGAACCAATACCCAATGTAAACGGGCTGGCTAATGGATTATTCAATACCGTTTGCATCTCTGCACCCGCAAGCCCCAAGCAAGCACCTACTGCCAAGGCCATCAAGGCATACGGCATGCGTACATCCCAAATTATGACTTGATGCGACGCAGAAACCGCCTCTGCACTAACAACACCGGCAAACACGTCGTGCAACGACAACCCTGCAGGCCCACTGGCAATATCACTAAAAAAGCAGATAACGGTCGCAATGATTAACGCTGCCAATAGCAACATGCGTCGTAAGACAAAACGCCGATACTGCTCGGCGAGAGCGTTCGTTGGAGAATACACAGCGGATGTCATGATCTACCCGCCTTTGTATCGAGTTCGACCCAATAGGTGCCATTGAGCGGTACGGGTTGAAACCGCTGATAGAGCGTTTCCAGTGTCGCGTGAGGATCTAGATCGGCGAAAGTTTGTGGATACAACCATTTAGCAAATACCTGAACCGCCGCAATATTCAGTGGTGTATTGTAAAAATGGTGCCAGATTGCGTAAGCATGACCATTACGCACAGCCGTTAGAGACCCTAACGCACTCTCTTTGATGGCTCTCTGGAATGATGCTTGGGCATCTGAACGAGACACGCCTGCACCGAGAACAATATAAGGCGGCTGATTAGCCGCATCGGCCTCAAGGTTTTGTGCAGCACCGATCGCTGTGGCGATATAGATATCTGGCTGCTCGGTTAACAGATATTCCAAATTGAGGATCCCTGCACTGCCCGGCACACGCTCTTTGGCAATATTTTGACCACCGACGTTATCGAGAAATGCAGCCATCATGCCGCGTGCCATGGTTTCACAGCATAAATCCTGCAAGCCGACACGACTGTGCAAAAAAACTGCCGGTGAATGTTGAGAATGTTTTGCCATGGCAATAGCCAAAGGTTTAACCACGCGATCCAGTTGTGCTTGATAGTATTCGATAAACGCATCTGCACGCGCATTTTTGCCTAACACATCGCCCAAAAGGCGCATGCTCTTGACCGTATTAATAAGCGGATCATTACNAAAATCGATAAACACGACCGTGACACCGGCGCGCTCAAGCTGATCGATTAACTGCGCATTTCTGGCACCTGGCCCATGCCCTTCAACCCCAAAAATCGCAAGGTCGGCATTCAAACTCAGTACTTTTTCAACGCTAAACGAGTCGGCGGACGTATGCCCGACTCGGGGGATGTCGTCAATCTCAGGGAAGCGTTGTTGATATTGCTGATAGGTGCCTGGGTCTATGCTCTGTAGATCGGCGAGCATGCCCACGATGTTATCTAACGGATGATCTGGATTTAGAATGGACAAAGCAAACAGATAACGGCTCTCTCCAAGAATAATACGTTTAGCCGGGTGAGACAGTGTCACCGTTCGTTCAGCAAGGTCCGTTACGCGGATATTCGTCTCGGATGCTTGGGCGGTATGAACACCGAACGTTAAAAAACTAACTATCGATAATATAAGTCGGCACATTCGCCGAGAAGAAATGCGTATCATAAATTTAACTCGGGGGTCAGTTAAACAAGGATGTGAAAAGGTGGCACACACACGCAAACGTCCTTATTCGCGTTGGTATGCCGGGGGAACCTGCAATAAATTCGCAGTACTTACCAGAAGCGGAAAGTCGCGCCTAAACGGACGTCTCGACCGGTATCAAATTGACCGGATATCGACGCATAACCAGGGTTGTTAGCGAGATTTTCGACGCTTGCCTGATTGATATATTGCTTGTTGAAGATGTTTTTAACAGTGAAGTTAATGCTCAGTCGGTCGTCTTTCATCGGTAACCAGTGCGCATAGAAATCATGCACGCTATAACCAGGCTTGCTTACGGTGATCACTTCTTGCGGATCTGAATCCAATGTCACATCGAAGTCACCAACGCCATTAACAAAGTTTGCTGCCCAACCGAATACAAATTCATCAACCGGTCGATAGTTCACATCGATTGTGCCCGTCGCACCAATGGTGGTAGCACCTGATTTGTAAACATAACGCGTTGCATTCTGACCGCCCGCTTGAGTATCTGCGTTATTAAACCCGGCACTGATGCTCAAACGATCCCAAATGTAGCCAACGTTCAAATAGTAACCTTTGGTCTCAATGCTATCATCGAGGTTTTGTAATACACGATCCCACGGGTACGCATTGGCAATCGGATCTTCGATCACGGAGTAATAGTAACCGGTTGCAACGGTGAAACCACTGATCGAATAATCAACGCCAAATTCAGCGTTTTTAGCACGCTCGGCCTTGAGATCAGGAGAGTTTTCATTGGTAGAGATCTTGAAAGCATCACGAACTTCAACACCGCGCAACGCTTCGGCATAGCCAATACTGATGTTCAGGTTTTTAGCGGCTTCAACATTCAAACTCACATTCGGCGAAACGCCGCTGTCGTCAAATTCGTTGTCATTACGATCGGTCATGCTGTATTGATCAAAACGCAAACCGGCCGATAACGTCACGATGTCGCCCAACTGCGCAACATCCTGAACAAATACACCCACAACATCGCCAGTCTCTTCAAAATGCGAAGGATTAAAGTCAACATCATTCAAGATTGCTTTGTCGTTACGGTAGTTAATCCCGTAAATCACGGTGTTGTAATCCGTATTGAACGTGTTCTGGGCATTAATGCCCCATGAGTCGACAGCGCCATCGTAGTTGATGCCACTGTACTGACGCTCTTGATCTTGCTTGGTGTAGTAGAAATTCAAGTTCACCAAGACGGTATCATCGCCGTCTGCGTTAAAGCCATAGTTAACAATACCGGTTGAGCGATTAGCACGGGTTGGTGCTACCGGGTTACGTGGGCTTGGGATGAGTTCTGGCTTGTACAGAATATCGCCTTTTTCACGCAGGTTTTCGTAACTGAGCGAGAGATAGTGTTCACGGGTAAAGTTGGCTACAAATTTGGTATAGCCAAGAAACTGATCAGAGTTAGTGNCGATGATTTCATCACCTTCGCCATCTTTGGCATCACCAAAACTGGAGCCAACAACGCTCGCCATCGCGGTGTATTTGCCCTCGGCATCGCCACCAAACAATGTAAGGCTGGACTTATTGCCATCACCGTTACTGTAATAGGTCGATTTGGCAATACCACCAAAGGTTTCACCCGGCATCAAAAGGTCGTTAGGATCTTTAGTCGTGAATCGGATCGAACCACCCAATGCACCTGGGCCTGCGGTGGCGCTACCTGCACCGGCTTCAACTTCCACCTGCTTGAGTAAGTCTGGTTCAATGGCGATACGCCCAGAGTGGTGAAAGACGGAAGCCGCTTGCTCGGCGCCATCAATCGAGATGTTCAGTAAATCTTCACCGATGTTACGAACATAGATTTTTTGCCCTAAACCAATCGGCCCACCGACGCGCACTTGTGCATCATTGCGGAAGATATCTTCTAGGCTATCTGCCTGAATGTTTTGTAGCTCTTCATCGGTGATAATCGTATCGCGACCACTTGTGGCCTGGCCGATGACTTCAATCATCTCGATTTTATTGGCAACGGGTTGTGCGGATTTGTCTGTCTGTGCGTCATCTTGCGCAAGTGCCGTCGAAGATACCGCACTCGCAACACAAGCCGCTAACAGATTTAACTTAAAGAATGTTTCCGAAGATCGTGGCGTTTTCATTTTTACATCCAATGATAATGATTTTCATTTGCGTCGAATTATCGCCAAATGTATCGGGATGTGTAGAACTTTTACAATTGTTACCAGCGCGGTTACCTGTGTGGTTACAAATGCAGCTACCAACGAGTCGGTAAAACAATATCAATCTGCAAGCCCGCCACACGATCTGAACCGTCAACCTGATGATTGAACGCAACAACAGCACCACCAACCGCTGCGATTTGACGACGCGCTAGCGCCAAACCCAAACCAAAGCCACCGTGTTTTTTGCCCGCCACAGGCAATGCAGTTTGTGTACTATCTGTGCGAGATTTATCGACCCGAAAGAAAGGCCTAAAGATATCCGCTAACAGATGCTCAGGCACACCAACGCCTTCATCACGCACAGTGACACGATAACCATCCGATTCTAACACTAACGCAACAGTTACAGACTTACCCGGCGGGGTATGATTAAGAGCATTGCGCACGATGTTCTCCACCGCCTGCCCTAGCGCTCGTTGACTGCTCCCTTGAATCAATCCTTGCTCCGGCAACAACAACTTGAGGTGTCGGTCGGGATATTCAAAGCGGGCATCTTCACAAATAACGGAGAGTAATTCTGCTAGGTCGAAGTCATCGGATGTGAGACGTGGGTTTTCATTGTTCAACCACGCCAGCATCAGCGCATCATCCACTAGATCACGCATTACGGCAGATTCATGGCGCAATCGATCAATCGTCGAGTCGGTTTGCACACCTTCTTCAAAACAATCAACAGCCATATCGAGACGCGTCAGTGGCGTACGTAATTCATGCGACAAATCCGATAATAACTGCCGCTGATTAATCACGAGGTTACCGGTTCTCTCAGCCATTTGATCAAAGGTTTCAGCCAAGGCAGTAATCTCGTCATTACGCTTGCCAAGCAGGGTTTTCACCCTCACATCAAACTGCCCATCACTGAATTGCCGCGTGGCTCGTTCCAGTTGCTGCAACGGTCGCATCACATGCCGATAGAGTACCCAGGTGACAAGACACAGGACGACAAATGGCAACGCAATCTGGATGCCCAAATGCGCATAAGGAAAGTACGTGCCGGGCCGCATACGTTGCGGTAACTGAATCAAAAAGTGAGTCTGACCATCGGCGAACGGAACATCCATGATGGGGTTATCTTTGAAGTACAGGTGGATTTTCCACTCTACGTTGCGCCCAAGGCGAAACCCGTCCAGAAATTGCGTGGACAAATAACTGCCGGCTAACGGAGCCACCGATGAAGTGCTAACACTCGCCCATGTATGCTCATCGCGCTGGAGCTTTTCTAGCCAAACGGAAAGCGCGGCCTCACCGTCCTCAAGCAAAACGCGTTCTGCCTCAGCGCCGTAACGTAACAACTCCACTTGGTGATGCTCAGCGATAAAACTCATCTGTTGCTCGGTGCGCTGCTTGAGCGCATCGATCACCCAAAACAGCGCGACCGTTCCTGCAGCTATAATCAGCCAGAGCGTCCACAGCAAACGGTTTTTCATGAAAACCGATAGCCCTTTCCATGAATCGTTGCAAGACGCTCCGGATCCATTCCGGCATCCATCAGCTTGCGTCTGACACGGCTCAAATGCATATCCAGGGCACGGTCATAGCGACTAAATGTGCGTTTTAACACCGTTTGATAGAGATACGGTTTGCTCAATACCTCATCGGCGTTTTCAGCAAGCACCCACAACAATCGAAACTGAATCGGCGTGAGAGATACCGCTGCATCGCCATATGAGACAGTCTGACTTGATCGCGTCAACGTCAGCACATCCAGCGTGAGCCGACTGGCACTGGTTTTTTCAATCGCCTTTCGCGTACGCCGCAATAGCGCATCGATACGAAGTAACATCTCGGTGAAATTAAACGGCTTGGGCATATAGTCATCAGCCCCTTTGCTGTAGCCCTCAATGCGCTCTTCTTCGGCACCACAGGCCGTTAGCATCATCACCGGTGTTTGGCGTTCTTTGCGTAAACGATTAAGCACTGAAAACCCGTCAATTCGCGGCAATAGCACATCAAGCAAAATAAGATCGAATGCGCCTTCAAGTGCGCGCGACAACCCTTGATGCCCGTCGTGGCATTGATCAATTCGAAATCCTCGATTACGCAAAAGACCCGCGAGTTGATCATTTAATGTCGCGTCGTCTTCAACGATCAAAATTCTTGCAGAATCCATCGCATTCTCTCTTCTGGCAGGTGTCACAATTGGCAGGTTGCACATTTTTAATGATAACACTTATCATTTGCAATATTATTATTGAATATTTTAAATAACACCATCACTAAGTCTCATTTGCAAATGTCACAGTTGTAAACGAGGTTGAATGCACAGCCCAGAAGTACATAGTATGCGCGCTACTACTCCACTGCCTGGGACCTCCCTATATGTCTGCAACCGAGAATAACCGGGCCCTTGACGGGGCTGTTATACCCACCTTTTTCTATTATGTTGTGCCATCGATTATTGGTCTTGTTGCCCTCACCACAGCAACACTCGTTGATGGAATTTTTGTAGGTAATGGCATCGGAAGCGATGCATTGGCTGCGATTAGCATCATGATGCCTTGGTTTACATTGCTAACCGCTGTGTCGCTGATGTTAGCCATCGGAGGTTCGGTGCGGGCGGGTAAATACGTGGGGGAAGATAACCTGCCAGCCGCATCAGCCGTTTTCAGCAAAACACTGATCACTGCCGCACTGGTGAATCTACTGCTCGCTGGCTTTAGCCTACTCGCCGAGCCGTTGCTTTTCGCTGCGCTCAATACCCCCGCCGAGTTGCAACCTGCCATCAATGCGTATTTCGATGTCATTCGCTGGGTGCTGGTGATTCAGCTGACAACCATGGTGCTTTACTATTTTGTGCGCGCAGACGGCCACCCAATGCTGGCGACAGTTGCCTTGATCGTCGGTGCGACGACCAATATCGTACTCGACTATTGGTTTATTATGATCGAAGGATTAGGGCTACAAGGCGCAGCAATAGCGACGGCGATTGCCCAATGTTTGCAATTGGCAGTGCTGTGCACGTACTTTGTAAGCCGCACACGAACGTTGAGTTTCAGCCTGCAACAGCAGCAATGGCGGGAGATGCTGTATTGCGCGTTTAACGGTGTCTCAGAGTTTATCAATGAAATCTCCGTTGGCTTGTTATTCCTGCTGCTCAACTGGCTGTTAATTGACTCTCTGGGAATCGACGGGTTAGCTGCCTTCAGTGTCATCAACTACCTGATCTTTCTTAGTATTATGCTGTGCTATGGCGTCGCCGATGCCCTTCATTTGCTGGTGAGTCAGAACTTTGGGGCACGCAATTTTCACCGAATAAAACAATTTTCGTACGTTGCATCAGCCTGTGTAATGGCCCTTGGTGTGCTCATCATAACCGGCCTGTCTATCGCCAAAACTGCAGTCATCGATCTGTTCCTTGACGTCAAAGCTCAGCATGTTGCGGAGCTTGCCGCGAGTATTGCGTTGGTCGTTAGCCCGTTGTTTCTCGTTAATGGCACCAACATTTTGATCAGTTGTTATCTCACCGCGATACACCAGCCGCGCGCCTCGGCAATGATCGCATTGTTGCGCAGTTTACTCTTACCGGCGGGTCTACTCGTGCTTTTCTATTTCGCGGTTAAACACAGCACGACGTTGGAGAACTTTCATTTTTTGGCAGCACTTCCTGCTGCTGAGTGGATGACGTTTCTTATTGCGGTGACAATTTACTGCCGACATCAACACCTTGAAGCCGCTGATGGGTAACAATTGTAAATATTTTTGTTAATGACTCTCATTCGCAATAATCTTGTTGTCTAAATCGACCAGGCGCCATCCTAACTCAAGCGCTCGATACTGACTCAAGGACTACAACGATGAATCCGCTAGCGACGAACACGGCAAACAATGCGTCTTTCCAGGCGTTTATGAACTGCTATCTCCGCGAAATCGACGCCGGTGTATGGCACACTGCGGATGCATGGTTTATCGATACTGGTCTTCGATTTGATGGTGAAGAGTCGCATGTCATCGAACTACAACTTGCGGATCAAGATAAGACATTAGCCATTGGCGTTACCTTTCGATCGATTGTCGGAAGACACCAACTCACGCACATCTATCAACAAGACAACGCACTCTGGGAATGGAAAAAGATTGACTCCCTAACCACGATTTTGCTGTTAATCGACAATATTTATCAAGGCTTCGCGCATAAAAGCCCAGAGGCAAAAACCCAACAACTGGAGTTAATTGCCCGTATCGTTGAGAGCCACCAGGTGATGACGCATTACGTCGACAGTCGGCTTGATGACCCTCGACTGCAAGCACAGGATTTTATCAATTCGGAACAATCGATCCTGTTTGGCCATTGGCTGCACCCGACTCCTAAATCCCGACAAGGCATTCATGCTTGGCAGCATCAACAGTACACACCCGAGCTATGCGGTGAGTTTCAACTGGATTATTTCGCGGTTGATCGCCAACTCATCGATCAAGGTTCAATGCTCGATGACACCGCCGATGCGATCATCATGCAGATTGTCAGCCACAGCTCCAGCGATAATCCAAACGAGAGCAACGAAAACGGCAAGCCCGATTTAAAAGCCAATGAGTCCATCATTCCGGTTCACCCACTGCAAACCCAATGGCTTCTCGCCCAATCACACGTGACACGATTATTGGCGACCGGGCAATTGCGTCATCTGGGCGTGATGGGGCCGCACTTTACTGCAACATCGTCTGTTCGCACGGTGTATTGCCCCTCTCTCGACTACATGCTCAAGCTATCCATACCCGTCAAGATTACAAATTCGCTGCGCGTGAACATGCAACACGAATTGAAACCCGGCCTTGCGGTGTCGTCATTGTTAGACAAAACCTACTTCTGCGATCGATACCCGATGTTTCAAACCATCAACGATCCGGCCTACATCACGCTGGATATCGAAGACCAACGTGAAAGCGGCTTTGAAGTTATTATTCGCGAAAACCCGTTCAAGATTGATAATCAGAATTCTCTGGCAACAGGCGTTCACTCCATCGCGGCATTAGTACAAGACCCCATTGATGTACTGCAGAAATCACGCTTGCATCAGCTGATTGACCAACTGAGCCTATCGCAACACAGAGCGCCTGATAAGGTCAGCCTAGATTGGTTCGACGCCTACTGGCAATGTGCCATTGAGCCTGCAATCTTCCTTTACGATCAGCATGGAATTGCCTTGGAAGCCCACCAACAAAACTCGTTGCTCGATCTCAGCCATGGCTACCCATCACGTTACTACTACCGAGACAATCAAGGGTTTTATCTTTCAGCCGGCTGCCAGCAACAATTACTCTCAATCGAACCGCTGCTAGGTGAAACCGCAGATCTCTTCTATGACGACGAGATGATCTGTGACCGCTTCAGCTATTACCTTGTAATCAACCAGTTATTTTCAGTCATCAACCGCTTCGGCCTTGATGGATTAATCACGGAACAAGTACTACTCGAACGTACCGCTGACAAACTGCAATCACTTCAACCGACGTTGAGCCTGCGTGGCCAACAGCTGATCGATGCGATATTGCACCGGCGCGAAATTCCCTGCAAAGGCAATCTGTTAACCCGTATCGATGATGTTGATGAACTTCAAGCAGATCTTGAACTTGCCGTGTATACCACCATCAAAAACCCTCTGCATGATTTGGCTTTCACTCTGAATCCGTCAACAGCATCGCGATCTCAATCACTGGCGATGCCGAATATGGTTTCGGATTCCATCCCGGATGTGATCCCAGATTCGATCCCGGATTCGATCCCGGATTCGATCCCGGCATAAACACCCGCAGAAACTGAAACACTGGAACGAGAGTCAGCATGTACAAATTTTCGGATGATCAGCTCGTGTGTGTGCACGAAAAACGGGTAATTCGCCAATTCATCGAGGCATTGTTGTATGAAGGCATCGTTGATTACCAATACAACCGGGGCGTATTTACTTTTGCATTGGGTGAGCAAAATTACCAAGCGTACGGCAGTATTGGCGGCTACTCGCGCATTCACCTTGATGCAGGTTCTATCGTCAATTTCCCGGCTCTAAACAGCCCGATGGATGATTCAGTTCAGCAGATCAAAAGCCCACTGCAACTTGAGACTATCGTCGATACACTGCCTGCGTCCGACACTGTTAAGCAACAATTGCTCATCGAACTAAATCAAACGATCCAACTGTGTCGCACCAATGCAGAAAATCTACCAACACGCGTCGACCGTCGATCGCTCAGTTACGCAGAACTTGAAGCGGCTATTGATGAAGGCCACCCCTATCATCCGTGTTTTAAAGCCCGCAGTGGCTTCAATGAGGCTGATCACAGAGCTTTTGGGCCAGAGTTTGAAAATGAATTCCAACTACATTGGCTCGCTATTCATCAATCTTGCCTAAAAATGCGCTTGTGCGCCGAAGACGATCTTAACCCGCCGCTGTTTTGGCAGGCAGAACTCGGTCGTTTTACGTATGACGCTTTGATGCAAACCTTGACGAACCTCACCGAAACACCTGAATCGTACGCATTGATGCCGGTACACCCGTGGCAATGGGCGCAGATAGCATCACAACTGACCAGTGCGATAACAAACCGAGAAGTCTTCCCGCTTGGGCCAGCCGGTGACAGCTATCGTGCGAGTATTTCTGTGCGCACTTTACTGAATGTTAGTGACCCGGAAAAAGCCAATATCAAACTCCCGATGAATATGGTCAATAGCTCATCGCTACGCACACTGCCAGATCACTCTATCTATGCGGCACCGTTACTCTCGCAGTGGCTAAATACCCTTGTCGATGATGATGAATTCTATGCAAAGCACAGGCCATTAGGTTTGCTTGATGAATATGCCGGAATCTCTCTGAACAGCGACAACGTGGATGACTCACATTGGACAAAACAACTCAGCGGCCAGCTAGGTGTGATATTTCGTCAAAGTGTTGATGGAAAGTACCCACACCAAACAGCCCTTCCTTTTGTTGCGCTCGCGCTTGAAGAAGCCGACAACCTGCCGTTCATCCACCCATGGATTCAACAATACGGCTGCCAACAATGGCTGACACAACTCGTCGACGTCGTCGTTGCACCGCTGATGCATCTGATGCTGCATCACGGTATTGCATTGGAAGCGCACGCCCAAAATATGATTTTGATTCACGACGACGGTTGGCCACTGGAGATCATCGTGCGTGATTTTCATGAAAGCCTTGAGTACGTCGAAAGCTATATCGCCGCGCCAGATTTGATACCGGATTTTAATTCATTATCGCCCTGCTATATCAACGCCCCTGATGATCAGTACTTCTGGATGTCTGACGTTGAAGCGCTAAGAGAGCTTATTGTCGACACCTTGTTTGTATATAACTTCGCTGAGATAGCGCGTCTACTTGATGTGCATTACGACTTCTCACAGGCACTTTTTTGGCAAACAGTAAACGACCAACTCCACAGCTATATCTCTCAATCTCATACCGACACGGCGCGTATCCGGGCGATTGATCTACATCAGCCACGCATACAAACAGAATCACTGATGCGCAAAAAGCTTAGTGGCTTGGCAGATGCTGAGTTTCATCATCAGATCGTCAATGCGTTGGCCGAATCGCAACCACTATTGAAGACCAAAGCCAAGCCTAAAACCAAACTGCGCACGGAATCTATGACGGCATCTGCCTGATACAGATTTATAGGATACAGCCGCTCAACCCGATTAACTTGGACACCCCTTACATGTTACGTGTAAACAACATCGACTACAGTGCCGACAACCTGAAGACACTCCAAGCAGGTTTTCAATCGATAGATGCACTACAAGCACTTACAAGCGCAACTCCACAGCGCATTGCTGTGTGCCTTGAAGACACCTTCACATGGCTGGCGTTATGCTTCTATTTACGCGACAAACAACACTCCGTGATGCCGCTGCACCCTGACACCCCCAAAGAATCGGCACAAAAAAGTGCACAACAAGCCGGCTGTGAATGGTTGTTTTATCACACGCTTAGCAATGCGATACAAATCCCCTCTAATACAAACGTACCGACATTAACACCTGCCGAAGCCGGCTTAATTCAAATGAGCTCCGGCACTACAGGAACGCCCAAATGCATCGAGCGTAGCTGGCACACCATCGCAACAGAAATCGAAAGTTACATAGCGTTTTTTACCGAAACCGACGACATGACGCCCGTTGTTGCCTGCCCTGTAACCCACTCCTACGGATTAATCTGTGGCGTTATGGTCGCACTGGCACGCGGCAACGCGCCGATAATAATCACCAATATTAATCCGCGTTTTTTGCTGAAAACCCTGCAAGCTACCGAACGCCCTTTGCTGTATGCGTCTCCCATCATGCTGCAAGGCATCGTGCGACTATGGCCCGCTGATAAAAAACTACACGCCATCATGACATCCGGCTCAATCATGNCGCAGCCAATCTTTGATGAGTTGCGCCCGCGGGTCGACAATATGTATCAACAATACGGATGCTCCGAGGCAGGCTGTATCAGCATCAATCGTCAAATGACCCGTCCGGACGATCTCGGTGAACCCTTACCTCACCTCGCGATGAGTGCAGGCGACGATAGTCACAATCCGGATGAGATCATCGTTACCGCAAGCTCTAACCATGGAGCCCTAAACCGAATCCACACTCAGGATCTCGGATATCTTCAACAATCACCGGCCACCGGTAAATACCACCTTCACTTTGTCACGCGGCTAGACGATACCATTATCGTATCCGGGCTTAACGTATACCCTCAAGACGTTGAAAACACTCTATTGCAGCACCCGCAGATTGATGATGTTGTTGTCTTTAAAACCGATGACAAATTTGCCGGGCAACGAGTCTCTGCCCGCTATGTTTCTGCTCAAAGCCTTGACCCACACGTTATCAGGCAATGGTGCCTAACACATATCGCACCGTTTCAGGTACCTAGCCAGCTACAACAAGTCGATCAAATCGAACGCATGGCGAACGGTAAAATCAGCCGTCAACAAGTCGCCAGAGATTTTGTAAAAGATCAGCAAGCCGCGCAACAGCAAGAGATTCAACAACATGCTAAAGCCTGATGTTATTCAAGCAATTCACCGCATACTCGCCAACACCTTGGCAATTCCACGAATTCAGGCCTTTGCTGACGATGCACGCCTCAATGAAGACCTGTATCTAGATTCTGTATTGGTGCTTCAATTGTTGCTCAACCTTGAAATCGAATGTGGGTTTGAAATGCCCGACACAGCGCTCACAAAAGAAGACTTCGACACCGTCGATAGCTTGGCAACATTCGTGCTTCAGCAAACGCAGGTGAGTGAGCCTTCCGCATCCGCACCAACGCAAGAGCAAGCGCCATCAAGCGTTGACACTGAGTTGCCCAAGGAAGAATTCGAAGACATCAAGGTTCACTGTTTCGTGAGTTGCCTGTGCGAAATTATCAAAGCGGATCCACGCACTGATCACCGCCCTTTCTACTTCGGCGTCTGGGATGCAGAGGTTGTCATCGACGACAACGCCTGCCTCGGCTACCACTCAGCATCCATCAATCACGACTTTTTTCGAACATGGTTTGAACGACTTTACAATGTGCCGGTACGCCCCTGGTACCGCCCCGAATGCAGCAAAATGGCTAACACCAAACAACTATTGACGTTGCTCGACGACAAAACCGACACTGAGAACATCATGGTTATGCTCGACATGTTTCGGCTACCGGAGCGGGAAAACAAATTTAATCGCGATCCATTTCCTCATTACGTCATGCTTGAACTGACTGATGATCCAGACATCTGGATGATGTACGACCCAGACTTTCGTTGGGAAGGCACTCAGAAAAAAACAGACGTGCTCCATGCCATCGCCTCTGATGCAGTCAGCGGCGGTTACCGGTTTGATAGTGTTGATATACGCCCTACTACGAATGAAGCCATTCGGGCGTACTTTACCGCATGCATCAATGCAACCTATAACCCAATGACCGATGCAGTGAGCCATATTCTTGAACAGCACCTCAACACTGACACCCACTATCGACTCGCCAATCTCGACACCGCACTTGAGCAATTACCGGTGTTGGCAATTCGAAAATACGCCTATGAGCATGGCTTAGCATTCTTCTGGCGTGAATTAAGCCTTGAAGATGCGGAGTTCGAACAATGGTGTGATGTCATCGAGGCGCTCGTTAGTACATATAAACAAATTCAGTTTAGAGCGATGAAATTGGCAAAACAAGCGGCTGAAAGCAACACGGTAGATTCATTGTTAGTCGAACAAATACGGCAACTCATCGATGAACAAAATATCCGTGAATTCAGCATAAAAAACCGCTTAGTCGACGTGTTCAATGTATGGACTAAACAGACAGATATACCAGTGCCTGTAGTTCACTTCAATAACGACAGCATCACGGAAACAGTGTAATGGATCTTTCAGTATGCACCATATCGTTTCGTCACCAGCTGATATCCATCGATCAAATCGCGAACTGGGCAAAAGCCAATCATTTTCAGGGAATCGAGCTGTGGGGTGCCCATGCAAGAAACCTGATCGAAACACCGCAATACGATGCTGAATGGCTGGCCGGCTATGGTCTTCGAACCACCATGATCAGCGATTATTTGCCGCTACAGGCCGAGAGCGACATCCTCTACTCGACGGTTCAGAACCTTGCACGCTTGGCCAAACACTGGGGGGCGAAAAAAATTCGCACTTTCGCCGGCGGCAGCGGCAGTAGCGATACCTCAGAAACGGAGTTTCATGACCTTGTCGAAAAACTACAAGCCATTTGTGACTGGTTAGCGCCACACGGCATTAATCTGGTGATAGAAACCCACCCGGGCACCTATGCTGATACAGTTACTGCCAGCCAAAAACTCATCGAGACGGTTAGTAGAAGCAATCTTCAACTCAATTTTGACGTATTGCACATCTGGGAATCCAAAGCCGATATCATTACGGCAGTTGAGCAACTCGCACCTCACATCAACCACTTTCACTTGAAAAATATCAGCAGTGTGGACCACCTGAACGTATTCTCACCGCCCAATGTGTATTCAGCCTCAGGTACCCGGGAAGGTATTGTGCCGTTATTTGAGGGAGCCGTAGACTACCGCTCTTTCCTTGCGCATGTACAGGCATCAGACCACCGCCACTTGGCTAACGTTGATGCCTCGTTGGAATGGTTTGGCAACCGCTGCAAAGCGACACTGAAAAAAGACCGATACGAAATTCAAAAGACGCATCAACAATATGCTCACTCGATGTAAACAGCGCGTAAGTACCACTCGCGGTCATCGAAATAGCCATTACTGATTCAAAGCGCTCTACCGTATATATGGTTTGAACACACAATAAAAAAGCGAGCTCTATAGCGGCTCGCTTTTTTTCGTACGTGTAATGCTCGCTATGCGTTACAGCACTTTGCCAGCGGGTACGTCTTTCTAGAAACGAACGCGTACGTCAACAAAAAACTCGGCGCCGTCAGACTCTTGTTTAACGCCATCCCCCTTATTCTCAGTCGAAACTGCACCAACACCTCCACCAAAGCGGAATTGCTCAACCGGGTACCAGTGTACAAACACATCGAACGAGGTGTTCGTGATATCGACATCACTATCACCATCAGGGTTAACACTCGTCATAGCGGTTTCAAGATCAGCACCTACCCCTAACTGTGGAAACGGGAAGTAAGTAAAAACTGCAGATAATCCGCTGCCCGATGAGTCTGTATTTGGGTCTTCAAATGATGTTGATTGCCCATACAAGGTTGCATCTAAAGACATCGACTGCTTGCTGTCACCAATCGGGAAGTAACCATGGTAGTTAAGCCCCAGACGATAGGTATATGCATCATCTACACTGACAATCGGGTAGAAATCAGCGAGCTGACCGCTGATAAAAGAAATATCCCCCGTCAACGAGTGATTCTCGCCAAAATACCCGCCAAACCCAAAGAAGCTTTCTTGCCCACGCTCCTGCGGCCCAGCAGAACGAAACTTAGTAGAGCTAATGCCGCCTTGCAAAATCAGGCCATTGACGACTGCACGACCACCCAGCGTAAACATTTCGACCTTATCGTCGGCAGGCGATGTTTTTTGCTCGAGGCCCAGAAATGAACCTGTAACATAAGACGACTGGTTTAAGAAAGCGGCTTCATCCCACGCGCCCTTGCTGACGTCCACATCTTCGAGATAAACATTCAGTTCAATCTCATGCCCAGTGGTATCGGTATCGACATTGGATTTTTGCCCGTTTACTTCGTTATCCTGACTTGCATCGTAATAACTATAAGTTCCTTCGAAAATATACGCATTGGCTGACACAGAGAGCAGTGCAGCAGAAGCAAGTAAAGTGCGCTTTAGCATAGTAATATCCTTATTAATCAACGTAGTTAGTATTATTTGAAACAGATGTGGCTCTTACTTGGTGCAAAAGTATAGGAAGCATGTTTTTACATCGTCAAGAAACGGAACAAACAATAATTCGTTAAATGAAAAGTTGGCTCGAAACAACAAGACCATCGATAATTATTATAACTGTTAGTCTCTCGCAGCGACGTATTTGCCGTTCATACTCAACCTTCTACCCAAGAAGACTCTGGTCGCGATACACATACACCTTCAACACCTTCAACACTTTCAACACTTTCAACACTTTCAACACTTTCAATATCACGACTCTAACTCGTCCATCGACTGAAATACCAGGGCCTACTGTATTTAGGGAGCCTCTAAAAACGTAGGCGGCGCAGCGCTGGCGAGGCAAAATTCGATGAAAACGGGCGGGGCCGACCCTCGGGTTTATGTGCAATAAATGACCGATTTGATTTGAATTTTAACGACGCCAGTGCAAGCAAGATAGTTTTTAGAGGTTCCCTTTATAATGCCGCAGCTCATCTCAACGCGTACATTTTCTTACCAATAATTGAACCAGCACACCCAGTATCAATCTCCTATGATTAGAAGTCTTATTTAGCGAAGCCCAAGAGGTTCCCATGGCTGAATATCAATCGATTTTTCGCCCTTCTCTCTTTACTGGCCAACAAATTATTATCACTGGCGGCGGTAGTGGTATCGGCCGCTGCACAGCGCACGAGCTCGCCAGTCTAGGGGCCAATTTGATACTGATTGGCCGCAACGAAGACAAGCTCAAACAAGTTGCCAAAGAGATCAAAACCGATAACCAAAGTGTCGGGCAAAATAACGATGTTCACTGGTACAGTGCAGATATTCGTGATGAAGAACGGGTCTGCGCGTTAGTCACAGAGATCGTTACAAAACATGGGCGTATTCATGGGCTTGTTAATAATGCCGGAGGGCAATACCCCTCCTTACTTGAAAACACCAGTAGAAATGGCTTTCGGGCGGTTATTGAAACCAATCTCACGGGCGGTTTTTTGTTCGCACGCGAAGCCTTCAAGCAATGCATGAAAACCCACGGCGGTGCCATTGTGAATATCACTGCCGACTGTATCAATGGTTTCCCTGGCCTTGGGCATACCGGTGCAGCACGTGCTGGCATGGAAAACCTCACCAAAACTGCCGCTTGGGAATGGGGACGATATGGCGTGCGGGTCAATGCGTTGGCACCCGGCATTGTTGCATCCAGCGGACTCAGTAGTTATCCGAAGGAGTTTCACCAACGGATTTTGAACATGGGCGAGTATGTGCCTTTACATCGCCTATGCACTGAAGCCGAGGTCAGCGCGGGCATCGTGTTTCTGCTGAGCCCCGGAGCGGCTTATATCAATGGAACGACGTTGCACATAGATGGCGGAGGCCAATTCGGGTCAAGCCACATGTATCTGCCATTGCCAGAAACAGACCTTGATCATGCTGAGATATTTGACGGTTTTCACCGTTCAAACTTTGACGATATTGTTAATGGAGACACCTAACGGGCTAGGCCAAATATCAATCCAGTTTTCACTGACAACACGCCGATATCATACTTCCTTATTTTCAATAATTTAGAGGATCATTCGTCTACATTCCACCAAAACCCCGGTGGATCGAAGACTCGCTGACGATAGTATGAATGCCTATTCAAACACCCCCAGGATCAACTGATGTGATTAAAAAGCACGGTTAACTTGTTCGTTTGTTACTATCCCCGTCAGATTGCCGATTTCTGTGTGGCAGCCAAGTTACTGATGCCATGTTGGCCTGTATTGGGGCGTGGCATTCTAAAAAAGAGGTCGCGTTTGATTCGTGACAAGATACTGTAAATACGTCATACAAGGGGCCACCTATAAGCCCCTTTTGACATGAATTTAGGTTGCCACGCACTACTTATGGTGCGACCGAGGGCGTGTCCAACCCATTGAATATCAGATAACGACTGTTGCCTTCATCCGTGATAATCAGCTGATTATTCGCAGTGTAAGCACCAGCCGGGTTAGATAGGGTGCGGGCACTGGTAATACTGGCGGCCTCGGTCTCGCCATTATCAGCTCGATCCGATTCACCGTCTTGGTTGTCATCATTCTCTGTGTTGGCTTGAAGGTTCGACTGCCCCAGTATGACATCAGGCTCTTGGTTGGTGGATGTTGGCAAAGTGTTCCAAACCAGTACTCGATTGTTTTCAAAATCTGAAAGGAAGAGTTGATTACCATTGCTATACAAGTGATACGGTAAGTCCAACGGCGTGACTTCGAGGGTTTCAGGTTCTTCGCTTTCACTTGGCGCTGTATCTTCCGTACCTGCGGCCATAATTTCTGGGCCGATAATCAGATCAGGTTCTTGATTATTCGTTGTTGGGAAGCTTTGCCAAATCAGAAGCTGATCATTATCGGAGTCAGCAACAATCAACGTTTTCCCATTGCTCCATACGCCACCTGGTGAGCCGATAGAAAATGGTTCATCCGTCTCTGCTTCTTCGGGGTTTACCGGTAGAAGCGTTATAGGTTCGGGGACTGTAGGCGTGTCTATGTTACCGCAGGTGAAATTATCATGCCCCAGTACCACATCTGCCGCTACACCTGACACAGTAGGCAGCGTGTTCCAGATCAATACACGATTGTTGGATGTATCTGTCACGATGAGCTTGCCATCAGATATGATAAACGTTTCAGGGCTGTTTAATGTTGCTGCACTGCAGTCTTCACTTTCATTCGCTTCTGGAGATGCTTGACCGATAACAAAGCTTGGCAGCAGTTGCCCGGTAGTGGTTGGCACTTCATCAGTAACGACGATGCGGTGTGCATCATAGGTGATCACGTAGAACTTGCCATCGACAACTTGCATGGTTTGTGGCCCCCCTAGGGATACAAGGCCATCTCCATCAGAATTTGCGGAAATAACATCTTCCTGCCCTAGAACGAAGTCGGCTGATGCACCATTGTTGGTAGGGATTTCATTAAAACCCAGAATACGATTATTACCGTAATCCGGAAGATATAAGCGCCCATCGTATATGTATGCATTGCCATACGGGGTCGAAAAGTTACTCGCCGTTGTATCGCTATTACGCTGGGTAAAGTCCGTTTGACCCACGACAACATCAGCAGACTGAAATGTGCTGAGCGAAACAAACGGAAAATCAACGGTAAATTCACGCATGACTTCGCTATTGCCATCATTTAGCGTTAAACGAATCGTATTGATGTTGTTATCGAGTGTGATGCTCGTACTGATGCGTCCATCAACAATATCAACGGGAATGGTTTCTGCATTTTTTGTGAGAGAAACCGTAACGGTTCCACTATCCAATCGTGCCTGCAGTGCATCACTAAGATCACCATCAAACTGAATAGCTCGATCGCCAAATTGGGTAGCGGGCAATATAAGTGGCTCTAACGCCTGTACTGTCAACGGCGGCGCTGTCGTCTCATCCCTTCCTGTTGCTCTACTCGAATCAGAGTCACTGCAGGCTGCGAGCAGACCGGCCATGGATAAGAGAAGAAGCGATTCCCTGAGGTTTATCATTGGTATGTTTACCTTTCTTTAGCGTGTGACTGAAAGGCTGAAATTTAATTGTGGGGTCAATACTTGTAAACTACCGCCAAGAGAAAATCGATAACAAATGAGTCACAGACTACGATCTATAAAGTGATAAAAAAAAATTTGATTTTTACAGAATTTAATAATATTACTCGGCATTCTGTGAACTGATTTACTGTGTAATCTCCATAATTCCCATAACAAAATATGTTAGATGAAAATATCATTCCGTAATTTTTCTTTCAGGCTGGTATTAAATAACCGTGTTGCCCTAAAGCTCATCCGATGATTCAAGCTCTAATGGCGCTTATGTTGTTTAAAGGAACCTTTAAAAGACGACGCTAAGCACCAAAGCAAGACCAATTGCCGCAATCGTAGTGAACAATAATGTCCTGTGAAGGTTAGCGCTAAAACGGCCCCATTGTCAGCGCATCACAGACGAGAGCCGCCGTCAGGCAAGTCAACATTCGCCTGCCTGCACGCGCGTCTAGGTCGATGATTACCGCAAAATACAACCAACCTTCACTTATCTAAAGGCACGTGTTATCGCCGGCCCATTTTAGATAGGCCGCATCTGGCCCGAATCGCCATCCCATAATGCCTGCGGCAAAGAATGTGTGCTGTAAGTGGCTACCTTGAAGTTTTTTTCAAAAGCTCAAGTGACTCAAAGACTCTCTGGCGATAGTATGATTCCTCAATCGACCACCACCAGGACCAATCGATGTGATTAAAAGCACGGTTAACTTCTTTCGTTCTTTACTATCACCCCGCAGATTGCCGATTTCTATATGGCAGCCAGAATGGTCGCTCTTTTTAGACAACCATGTGATTTTTTACCATGCATTGAGCGAGTCAAACAAACGTGAATTCGAGCGCCGTTATATTAAATTTCTTGCGCTCACAACAGTCGAAAGCCGCGATGATGACGTCACCGACGAAGACAACCTGTTAATTGCCGCAAGTGCAGTGATTCCTGTGTGGGCGTTTCCTGGTTGGCAGTATACGAATCTGGATACTGTGCATATTCTGCCATCGGCCTTCAACGAAGAGTTCTTGTGCTTCCAGCCTGATTCAACGATCTCCGGCATGGTCGGTAACGGTTCATTGAGTGGCAAGATGGTTCTAAGCCGCGAAGATCTGCATATGGGATTTTCCAGCAACAAAGATCGTTACAACGTAGGCATACATGAGTTTGCACACTTAATTGATATGGCCGATGGAAAAACAGATGGCGTACCATCAATGCTGATGCATAGCCGCGAGTGCTCAATCCAATGGCAGAACTTTGTTGCCTATAAAATTGACACTATAGAATCTGGCCAGACGACGATTCGCCCTTATGCTGCAACCAATGAAGCGGAGTTTTTCGCTGTCACCAGCGAATTTTTCTTCGAGCAGCCTGCCACTATGCTTGAACGCTATCCCGCCTTGTATGATAGCTTGCAGCGCTTTTATAAACAGGATGTGTTACATATCGAGAAGCTGTCGGCTCGATGACACCCATCAAACGTAATTAACCAACAACATGTGAAGAACACGAATTGCTTCGCATTCTTCATCCGAGTGCCAGCAACGACTTACCGAATCGCAGCCTGTTGAACCCTAACATCCAACACCTGACCAACAAACTGATCACAAGCCTTCCGATTAATTGGCTGCCCGGCCATACGCACATAACGCGCCTGCCCATGCGGTATGGCCGACACATCCAGGTCAGTCACCCACCCATAGTCGGCACTGTCGATAGTTTCCTGCTTGAGCACTTCAGCGTCTTCATAGACACCATTATCATTGATATCTAACCAGGCAATCCAGGTGAAATTGTTAGCTTGGCCCTTATCATCGCCTTCGATACGAATACCGACACGGGTATCATCCGACACATGAATAATCGTTGCACCGTAACGGTATTCGCTTGGAGAGTAATCCAACACATTGCCGTCAATCTCGACGGCGTCAATTTGCGCCTTCACCAAGCTCGACGTTTTGGGCGCGCAATACTGATCGGTGATATCGAGCTTACGCGAGAATGTATCGGTATCTTGCAAATTATCATCAACACGCAGCGTCACCGTATAATCACCGGCTTCGGCGTAGGTATGCTCAGGAGAGCGTTCGGTGGATGTATTGCCATCGCCAAAATCCCATTGCCATCCAGTTACCTGCCCGGTTGAGCGGCTATTATCAGAAAGAACAACTCGCATTTTGAAGGGCTCAACATTGAAATGGCTTAATACGCCTTGATCAAACGTCTGAATCTTGACGGTCTTAAACGCATTCACGATGTCAGTGGTATCGCCGCCTTTAGCATCAGCCGTTGTTTTAACACACCGGGCGATTGCTTCCAGCGTTTGTGCATCGCTCCAACAGTTTTTAGCGGCATCAGTAAATAATCGATAGGCCGACTCAACTCCACGACTCTGTACCAGCTGATAAAACGGGTACGTCAAAAGGCCAACTCCGAGATAATAATTTTGCCCAGCATTGTCATAATCCAGATAGCTTACGACTGCACCCGCTTCCGTCACGATTTTCGAAAGATCACGTTCAAATAGCTCGGCCTCTTGTGCGTGTATCCACTGCATCTGACCTGAATGTTTGTATTTGGTAACAAACCCGGTGATATCTGAAAAGGCTTCGTGCGCGGTTTTCACTTCCAAAGGCAATGATCCATCAAATGATGCCCACTGAGGAACAAGACGACTCAATACGCCGTGGCCAATTTCATGTGCCACAATGTCCAACGTTACCGCAGAATTGTAAAAACCTGGCGTTGCCTCAGTAAAATTCGCATAGGCTCCGTCCCAATAGATATAAGGAATATAACCACTATCGTAATGCACACGAATCCGCAGTTTTTCTGTCAATGGCGGCTCACCCAAGGCAGCATGTAACGAGCGATAAACAATCGTTCCGTAATACATCGCGTCGTTTTGAACTGAATAGCTCCAGATGTTGTCGGGCGTCGCATCCGCACTGGTGTCAAATAAAGTTGGGCGTTCAACATTGTGCGGATTCACACCACAGTCAAACTGAAACGCTGAAAACGTCGAATCGTCTGCTTCATTTGGCTGACTGCTATCTTCCGCCCACGCAGTGTCTGTCTCCTCGTGCATATCAACAACATACACAAAGCCATTGTCGAATGTGCAAACACCCGTCGATGCATCACGATGCACAGCAATTTCGGGGCGCTGCTCACCATAGACCCAAGGGCGATCAACATTGCCACCAGGCCCAGTCATCAAGCTATTGCCATTAAAATCATGGAATCGCAGTATCACAGCGTCATGGGAGCGCCCTTGCGCAGTCCCTGCGTGTATTCGCATGGCATACGATGGCTCATCAGGCACAGCACCAGCAACCGTTATCTGGTTAGCTTTTGTACTGCTTGACTGATACCAATCAGCCTCAATCAGATTGCCTTGACCATCATACAAATCCACGACATAAAATTCGGGCTGAGGTACGGCATCGTCCAGAGCAATTTGTTGATCAATCGTCAACGCGCCAGAAACATAACCCAGCCGTGAATCGTCATCAATAAAACGGACCTGAACTAACGGGTTGTGAGGTAGCGACGGATCACCAGGCTCGTCTCCCGGCCCCGTGCCCGGCTCTGTACCAGATGATGATTTCGGTGAATCGGAGCCACCACACGCGCAAAGCAAGGTGCTGACCAATACAGCCAAATACAATTTCATAGGGGCAATGTTCCAGATTAAAACTAACGCTAACGCCAGTGATAAAGCGTAGCGACTATGGTTATTGATTCAATTTAGATATGAATGGAGAACAGTGACGTTCACACTAGCCTGACCGACAGCAACCAGCAAAGATTTTTTCCAACACTTTGATACAACGCGCCAAAACTTTCAATGCCTGTGTCCACAAGAATGGGTCGCATTGCTTGAATGTAATCCGACAGTCCCTGACTGCGCGCTAATGGCACATCGGATGACTCAAAAAGCCATCCATCCGAGAACGACAAGACTTCTACCGCAAATCGGTGCATCATACGCGCCCCGGAACATAAACGCCGTCAAAGGTGAGGCGAATTGCATGAATCGACGCAAAAAGATCAATCAAATTCTGAAAAAGAAAGCCAAAAAGGCCAACGCCAAGATCAACCCTGTTAACAAACCCAAATACATATCGAAAGCTGAACGTGCTCAAGTGGAATCAGCCGATACACCTACGGCCGAAACAGAGACATTAGTAGATAACGCATAACTTCGCTGCACACCCTGTTGTTGTACAGATGCTGTCATGCCAATGCGGTTTGCCAACGTTAATCCATGATTGCTAAATAGATGCACAAATGTCGATAAGCCGAAGCCGACTGGATCGCTTTATCAGTGAACGTTTATCGATCAACCGTCGCGACGTACGCCTGCTTGTGGCCCAACAACGGATTCAAGTCGATGGGCGCCCTGCATCGGCGGTCAATCAGGTCATTGATCGCTTCTCACAGATTTGTTTCGACGATGAAGTTCTACAATCTGAACAACCTACCTATATCAAATTTCACAAACCTACCGGTGTTGTAAGTGCTACGGAAGATCCCGTACATAAAACCGTTATCGACCTGATCAATCATCCCAAAGCCGATCAACTGCATATCGTCGGCCGTCTCGACTACAACACGACAGGTTTAATGTTACTGACCAACGACGGGCACTGGTCACGCCAGCTGACACTCCCGGGCAGCAAGGTTGAAAAACACTATCGCGTGACATTACAAAACCCCATAACCGGCGATTATGTCACCGCATTTGCCGAAGGTATGTACTTCCCGTTTGAAGATATCATCACGGCACCCGCCCAACTCACCGTGATCGACGATTTCACCGCAGATGTCGTGCTAACAGAAGGAAAGTACCATCAGATTAAACGTATGTTCGGGCGTTTCCGAAATCCAGTCGTGGCGCTGCACCGCAGTGCCATAGGTGAACTTACACTGGCGAATGAAAGCGACGACTTGGATACTGGAGAGTGGTGCGAGTTAACGCTTAGAGAAAAGGTGGTGCTCGACGGCGTGGTATAAACTATCTCTAGATACTTTCAATTGCAAAGGTTGACTTGGCAGGCTATCTGCTTGTTGGCAATTAATGCCGCGGGTGCAGTATAATGCGACGCCTTCGCCGTCGAGTGTTTACATTGTGCCTGAATTCAAGCGATGCAGGTTGAAATGCAGTTCTACACTATTTTAGACACTACGTACGGCTGAAGAAATTATTTCAGAACACACTATATACATCGTGCTTTGAGAGAGTCGAAAGTTATCTGGAAGCGTTCACACTATTAAGAATGAATATACTCCCTCTTAAAGGGCGCGCTGGTCGCTCTATTATAAAGTACAGTAAATTTGAAAATCGCTTAACCGCAGGATTTTCAATTAAGTATATACCTTTTATGTTCGTATTAAAAAATACTATATTTTGTCGAATGATACCAAGACATCAAAAACAGGCCGACAATACGAATTGTTTTCGAAAAAATAAATTGGTAAATTAGGATCATGAGGAAACTTGTACGTAGATTTTTGAAATTCGTAAACCCAGAATTTCATGCAAAACAGAGGTATTTCCAGAGGCTCGGCCACTGGCCAAATTTTGTCGACCCACATAGCTACAACGAAAAAATTAATTATCGTAAATTTCATGGCAAGCGAAATAGCACTTTTGTTACCTGCTCGGATAAGTTAGCAGTTCGTCAGTGGATTTCTGAGAGAATCGGCAATGACTACCTAGTCCCACTGCTATATTCCGGCGAGTCAATTTCTAAGGAGAAGCTATCGGAGTTGGGCAAAGGAATTGTCGTAAAAACAACCCATGATTCTGGATCCGTATACATAGTGGGTGAAAATAGCCCCCCTACTCCTAAAGATATCGTTGCGGGAATCAATAAATCATTAGCTCATGATTTTGGTCGTAGTGTATCTGAGTGGTGGTATAGTGCTATCCCTCGTAGAGTAATTGTCGAAAAATTGCTCGTTAGCCAGGCTGGCGCGCCACCTGATGATTACAAATTTCATGTTTTCCGAAGAAAGACTGGAATAGTTGTAATCTTGCAGATGGATTTCGATCGTCACAGTGAACACACCCGGTCATTCTATGATGAAGAGCTCTCATTGCTAGATATATCTAAAAAAATGACAAACACTCATTTTGAGTGGAATTCACCACCTAAAAACTATGAAGAGATGCTACATATAGCCAAAAGGCTAGGAGGCGAATTCGATTACGCTCGTGTTGATTTGTATAACGTTGACGGAGCCGTTTATTTTGGTGAAATCACCTTCGCACCTGCTGGTGGTTTTGGACGATTCTCCCCCGACAATATCGATATAAAGTGGGGAGAATTGTGGGAACAATCAGCCTAAAAACACACAGAATCGCCCAAAAATCACTACTATTCGAATTGAATAATATTGTTATCGTGACCGAAAATAGGCTTTAAATCTATTTCTAAAAGGTATCCGAGAGCCGAATCCTTCTCGGTACGCCAATACGCAAGGGTTACACTTGCCACACGGTTTCTTATTGCTTGGGCTATGGCAAAACCATGTCAGGTTCATAATATCACCCCACATATTTTCGTTTGTATTTTTAAGCATTTCTGATTTTGTCAAATTGATAATCGGAAACGAAAACCTACTAAATACTTCACCTTCCTCTGTGTCTCTGAATCTTTCATCTATGTAGTAAATATCTTGGTATCCATCATGCTGTTCCGTGAGAACATCATCAATATTAAAATGCTTTTTATCTGGGTTGTTATAACTCTCTACACATAGCTGAATATCAAATAAAGACTTTTCTTTGCAGAATCTTGCCAGCCAGTCATATTGGCTACCAATGTGCTTTTTTTGTCGAATAGACTTATATGCTCCCGTTATATCAGCATCCTCAGAAATATCTTCGACAGCATAAAAGAGGGTTGGACATAGTAATTGCTTGGTGTGAGGGTAATTTTGAAGGAGCATATTCTTAATACGCGACATCGCCAATATTTCTTCACCGGTTGACGCACGCTTCGCGTCGATTAAATAAAACGGCGATACGCTGCGTTTTTGAATAAGCAATAATCGAAGCAACTGAAAGGTTGAATCCCACCCTCCGGTCCACAATAGATTCACATGGTCACTATCTGTCAATACCGCTTCCATAAAACGCCCTTTATTTGCACAGTAATATAGTAGACCGACTAAAAACTGTTATATCGCCATAATTCAAACGCCTTATCTTAATTTATGGCTAGCAGAGTATCCCCAAACCTCGGGTTCGGGCGCAAAGACTGCAGTTTAAAGCGTGAAACAATATAATCACTCGCTGTAACATTAAATAATCTTGCGAGTGCCTAAACACAACTTTGCTATTGAACAATGCATAGATCGCACCGAGAGGTTGTCTTACCCTAGTATATCGGGTGTTGTTTATCCCCATTCTGTTTTTGTACACATGCAACACCCCGCATTGAAACTAGGCTTAGGGCGAAAGCGACGACAATGGGAATATCCATGGACAAGCGTGTTGCATTAATAACAGGTTCAACTTCCGGCATCGGCAAGGCGATTGCCTTGCGCTTAGCCAGTGAGGGCTTCTTTGTTGTTTTCCATTCACGCACCTCGGTGGAAACCGGCCAGGCATTGGCAGAGAAAAACAGCGGTGCCTATATTCAGGCGGATCTGTCTCGCAATGAAGATGCCGTTCGATTAATCGATGAAATTTCATCGACCTATGGACGTTTGGATGTACTGGTGAATAACGCGGGCCTAACACGTGTGGTAGATCACACCGATCTGAAAGGCGCGACCACCGATATCTGGCGCGAGCTTTATGAAGTCAATGTTGTCTCGCCATGGACACTGATCTCGCAGGCAGAGCCCCTGCTACAAGCATCTTCAACCGCCAACGAAACCAGCAGCATTGTGAATATCAGCTCACATGCGTCCATCCGCCCGAAAGGCGCATCGATTCCCTATTCAGTATCAAAAGCCGCTCTGAACCATATGACCAAGCTCCTCGCCCGCAGTCTAGGCCCAACGATTCGGGTCAATGCAATCGCTCCGGGATTGGTACACACACCCATGAGTGAGGGATGGACGGCTTCTGAAGACCTTTGGAAAAGCCAATCACCCATGAAACGTGGCGTTCAACCCGAAGAAATGGCGTATTTAGCGTCCATGTTGATACACAGCACCTATCTTACCGGGGAAATCATTCTCGCTGATGGCGGTTTAAATTTGATGTAATTGGCTTCTGCTGAAACCGGATTGCATGGGTAAATTGTGCGCGCGACCTATATCATGAACTTATCCGGGTGCGGCCACACATCTTGCTCAGGCTTGTCGAAGTGCATCAATTCAATCAAGTTACGACCATCGAGTATGAAGGCAACTGTGACGCCGTCACATGGGCTTTCGGGCGCGAGCACAATGTTTTTTCCTTCTATAGCGGCCTCCAGATCATCAACCACAAATGCCACATGCGGAACCCGTTTGATGATATCCGGCAACGTATTATCGTCATCAAAGTGCATCCACTCAATCGCATAGGGTGATTCAAAATAACCGGATGCATGGAATTTGAGCGCTTCGTTATAGTCGCTGTCTGGCAGCTGCTCAGATGTCGGGATACCAATATGGTGAAAGGTCATACGCTGCAAAATCTGTCCTCGTGATAATCGGAAATTGTCAAGCCTAAATTTGGGTTACGTCGATAAAGCGCCCGATGAGATACATCAGACCAATAAGCACCCTATTCGATTCATATTCTGCATAACTATAATCCCTGCCTCGACATCGCTCGCCCGTGGTATACTGCACGATTACCCTGCTGCAATCCCGCGCATCGCGGCCTTTCAAAGCAACCTTCGAACACCAACACGAGAACCGCAATGACATTCCCCACACTGGGCTTAAGTGAGCCAATCGTAAAAGCCATCAGGGAACAAGGTTACACCGCGCCAACGGATATCCAAGCGCAAGTTATTCCGGCGATTCTCGCAGGCAACGATGTACTGGCTTCGGCCCCCACGGGCACGGGTAAAACCGCCGGTTTTGTATTACCGATACTCGAAAATTTAGGCCACGTTGGCGCGCGCAGAGCAAAACGCATTCGTGCGCTGGTGCTGGTACCGACACGCGAGTTGGCGCTACAAGTTAACGGTAACATCACAGAATACGCCCGGCACCTTGATATTCGATCAGAGGCAATCGTTGGCGGCGTAGATGCAGAGCCACAAAAGCAGGCACTGATCGACGGCGTCGATATTCTCGTTGCTACACCCGGCAGATTGCTCGACCTCGCCCATCAAAGGGCTGTACATTTTGACGAACTGCGGGTTCTCGTATTGGATGAAGCCGACCGCATGCTCGATATGGGCTTTGCCGATGACATTGAAAAGATCATTAACCGCTTGCCTGAGCAACGCCAAAACCTGTTATTCTCAGCCACTCTCTCCGATGATATACACGGCCTAGCCCACTCGACGCTGAATAACGCGATAGAAATTACCGCCACACCGAATCACGAAACCAAACAGCACATCCATCAATGGGCCATTCCGGTTGATAAAGACATCAAATCTGCGCTGTTGAGCCACCTGATTCACCAAAACGCTTGGAACCAAGCGCTTATCTTTATTCGCACCAAGCACGGCGCGGCAAAGCTTGTGAGCCAACTTGAGAAACGCGGCATTACCGCGGAGGCCTTTCATAGCGGTCGCAGCCAACCTGCGCGTACGCAATTACTAGCCGACTTCAAATCAGGTAAAATCCAATTCATGATCGCCACCGGCGTTGCATCTCGCGGCATTGATATCGATAACTTGGAACGCGTGATTAACTACGACCTACCCGACGACGCCGATGATTATATTCACCGTATTGGTCGTACCGGTCGTGCAGGCGAACAAGGCGACGCGATATCACTGGTTTCCAAAGACGATTTTAAACGCCTCTGTGCTATCGAGCGCCGATTAGACCAGATTATCGTGCGCAAAGAGGTTGATGGTTTTGTCGTTAAAAAGCCGCTACCCGCATCCGATCTCAACTATGTGGCCAAAAGCGCGCCGACAACAACAAACCCGCCATCGCGAAAGAAAAAAACAGAACAAAAACGCCGCCCTGCTGATAACAAACCGACAGCACCCGCTCCCAGAAAAACACCTGATCCATGGGCTAAAAGTCGCAAAGGCTAAACGCTGCGCAATGCAAACCGGCAATGTACTCCAGCTAGCACTGAACTATGCAACACTATGCGACTCGATAAATTCGTTTGTAAAAGCACAACGCTAAGCAAAGCCGAAGCAACGCATCACATTAGCCTCGCCAACGTTACCGTTAATGGTGTTGCCGTTGTGAACGCGGCCACTCAGGTTCATGAAAACAATCATATCGCCCTACTCGGAACGAAACTTGTCGCCCGTCCGTTTAGGTACCTTATGCTGCACAAACCTGCAGATACTATTTGCTCCAATATCGATGAAGCTTATCCGTCTGTATTCACGCAGCTAGCTATCGAAAACGCTTCAGAATTACACATTGCCGGCCGCCTAGATGCTGACACCACGGGGTTAGTCTTAGCAACAGACGATGGGCGTTGGTCATTCAATATCACTAGGCCATCGCAGTATTGCCAGAAGGTTTATCGGGTGAAACTATCACGCCCGATAGCCGAAGATACCGCAACCCGATTCCAACAAGGTCTCCAGCTGCAGGGCGAATCTCAGCTCACACAACCGGCAATTGTCGAAGTTTTAGGCGCCCGTGAAGCACGCCTAAGTATCACCGAAGGCAAATTTCATCAGGNTAAACGCATGTTCGCCGCAATAGGCAATCGCGTGGTGGCATTGCACCGTGAACAGATCGGGCCAATCTCGCTCGATATCGATGAGGGATTGTGGCGATATTTAAACGAGGCAGAAGTAGCTGCGTTTAAAGCAGAAACACCGCAAACAGTCTCAGATAAGCCTCCTCGTTGATGGAGTGCGTCTCGCTACATCCGGCGTAAAACGATCAACTCAAACAGCCCGTCATCCTACTCAAACGGTATCGACTGCCCATGCACAAAGTACCGACCTGGGTCCCAACGATTTTTAATCGTCATCAAATGCCGTTCTTTTGGTGCAAAACTGTCATCCAGGCTCTGTTTCGAATCAGGTTTAAAGTTCTGTTTAAAATACAGCTCCATTGCATCGTGAATCGAACGTGGTGGACGCGATAGTTCGATATCCGGGTAATTGTAATAACAACCATCTACCGTTCCGGTAGAGTCGTTAGATGGATCAGGAACCCCGCCATATTCACTATAGATATCAGCATACGAATCGTTGAGCCAGCGTACTAACGCTCTTCCCGTGCGATCATCTTTATCGCCAGGTTCAGAGCGATTTTGCACCCAATAGCTTTGATACTGGAGTTTCATGATGGATTCCCGATGAGCAATGGCCGTGTCTGTGCCAGCGACATCATTCACCGCACCGCCGTATGAATCCACCTGCACTAGCGTCTGGGCAGTGTCATTAGGAGCAATATCATCCGGCTGGGTCGTCAACCAATGATGTATCTTCTCGACCTGATCGAATGGAAAAGCTTTTTTCATATACGCCGATTTGTATTTGCTACGCTGATTTGGCCCCGACCCATTCAGTTGCTGCAACGCTTCATAGTAAGTATGGATATTCTTTGATTTTGCCGGCGCCTGCCCCAACCAGCACATTTGGCCGATAATCGGCGTAACACTGGCGACCGGGGCAGCGATATCGGTCATTTGGCGCTCGATGGATCGCGATGCCGCATTCAACCGCTCAACAGGAATATCCTCCGAACTGACAATCTGATACACCAAATTAAACTGCCCGCCTGCCGATATATGATTCAAATTGAACAAACCAAAAAACTCACGCGGCGCATCATTTGAAAGCTCCGCAAATACATCCAATAAGGCACCCAGTCGAGCGGCATCAACATCCGCCCACTGCCATGCCAAGTTACCTATCAGAGCGGCTTCAGGTGCCTTTGGCAATGTCTCGAAATGATAAGCGGTAATCACACCGAAGTTTCCGCCGCCCCCACCGGTATGTGCCCAAAACAGATCTCGTTCATCTGCATCAGCAGAATTTTTACTCACCGTTTTAATCACGGGCGTGCCGTTTTTTTCAAGCACAACCAAAGTCACCGCCGATAACCAATCTACCGTTAACCCGTGTAATCGTGACAACAACCCAAAACCACCCCCACAAATATGGCCACCCAACCCCACCGAATAGCAGGAGCCGGCAGGCAGGCATAAACCCTCGCGTAATAACCAAACATGAGTATCCCAGTTGGAACAGCCAGCACCGAGGGTATAGCCATGATCGGTATGAAGCATTTGGTTGAGCGCAGAGGTATCAATAATGGCTTTGATTTTAGGGTTAAAAACAAAGTTCTCGTAGCAATGCCCGCCACTTTTTATCGAAAACCGGCGACCATAACGCTGTATAACTTCTTCCAGCGCCGTCGCAACACCTTCAGTGTCGTAGCACAGGTAAATGACCTCACAATTACCGGCAAACCAGCGGCGATTAAAGCCTTGCTGCAAACTCAGCGCACGTACATCGCTACCATCAGCAGTGATTCGAGCAAAGTGACGCCCTTGTGATTGCCCTTCAGAGCCCGCGCTAAAGGCCGGTGCTGACTGTGCCAAAGTGCTTGTGCTTACGCCTGCACCGGCTCCCGCGCCAGCAACCAAGGCTGCTGTTTTGATAAGATGACGCCGACTCAAATCCGCCATAAGTGATCTTCCGTGAATGATTGTTCAGACTGTTATACCAAGGCAATCTCAAACACTCTCCTCAGTTAGTCAAAAGGGTTGAGTACATGAAGTCACCAGTTTCGATTTGAGGCAACAGAAGCGAGTATTTGTTCACCGGAATATCGCGATGGCTCAAAGCAATGTACAACCGGTTGCTTAGCACACAGATACTGTGACTTAGTACCGTTCTTGTCTTCAAACGTTTGAACTATGTTGATATGCGCCGTGAGACGATAAAACCTATTTTTGCGCTGCATGGCGTTACATAGAACGACATCGCACTGCCTCAGACCGTGTTTCACCCACAAAAAACCAACATTGCACGCATAATTCGATAGACAAGCGAATTCGCATCACGATAATTTGGGGTAGCTGTTCGGAACAGACGGTTATTAGGATAAACCGGCATCAAAAGGACTTACGATGGCCCCCAAGCACCCACTCACAGATCAAGGCAAGAATGTCGCTGTTTTCTATTCGCAGTCGGAGTACCGAAAAAACGGGTACGACTACATCGTAAAGACAGCACGTCGAAGAAAACGCTACGCCAATAATCAACAAATTGGTAAAGGTCTGAGGGCCATAAACCGACGGCCGAAAGATCGATCAGTAACGCCCGGTAGCGACACACACGCCAATCTCTATCACTTCAATATTGGTAATAATTTCAAACACTGGCGTACTCCCTACGACCATCAGGCTCACCATTTACTGCCCAAGGAATTTAACAAGTTCCTCAAAGCGGATGCCTCACGAAGAATCTGCGCAAAGCTCAACTACAACATCAACCGCGGTGAAAACATCGTGTACCTGCCGTATAACAACAAGTATGCGCAGATACATGATCTCCCTATACACTGCGGCAGCCACCCCAAATACAATAACGAAGTGCTTCGCATGGCCGCAGACTTCGAAAACAAACTCAAACAATACGTGCAAACAGAACCCTGTCAGGAAACCAAAGATCTACCCAAAGATCTCGTTGATGAAATGATTGCGCTGTCTGACGACCTCTGGAAAATCGTCACGGAAGCAGGCCAAGTGAAGATCGACGACGTTAAGAAGAAAAGGAAAAAGCGGTAATGGAACAGTTCTACGTGTTAGACAAACGCGACGACGACGATTCACTGGCGTGGATCAACGGACTTTCCGAAGAGATTAACCAGCATCCACTGAGCTACCAGCTGACCCAACCCGTATCCGTTAAATCCTGGATGCCAAGCGAGATCGTTATTCCACTGGACATCAACCGTGGCATCAAGCTATGTGATGCAATACCGGCCTATGGCGGCGAGTTTGTGGTTTCTGAAAAACTAAAAAACGTGTTGATTGCAGCCTCTGGTGCAAATTTCGAATTTTATCCGGTTCAGCTTAAAGATATAAAAGGTCGACCGATCAAAGCGCCTTACTTTTTAGCGCACTTGCTGGATGCACAAGACTGCCTGGATATGGAGAATTCCATCTACCGCATGAGTGCAGTGATCAAGCACGAGGTCGATCGGTTTGGTGAAATCGTACTGGATGAAGACAAACTCGACCCGAGCAAGAAGATTTTTCGCCTGAAACACAAACCCTCAATGATTCTGGTGCGTGAAGATCTAGTAGACGAAATACTCGATGCCGCAGAATGCTATGGCCCCGCTTTTGAATATCTCGAAGATCACGGCGATATCTTTCGTGATGATATGCTAGAAGATCGTGAAGCCGGTTTAGATCGCTTTCAAATCTACCGTGGAGAACACGATCCAGCTTAACCGCCTCATACCTCTAGCGCTTTTTGTGCCTCACAGCAGAGACGCTTAGTGAGGCTCAACGTTGGCCATGGTTTTAATAACTCAACTTACCTCTTCCGACGGCCGATACACAGTTTCATCTATCGCTAATACCTGCTTATCGAAGACGTTACCAAACAAGCGTTTTTGCTGTTTCCGATATAACTTTTCGACCACATCTTCGCGGCTCCAAGGGCATTCCTTCAAACAAATGCCGCAGCCGTAGTGGTCTGTCATGTATGGAAAGCACTTATCAAAGTCGACATAGAATTTTTCTTCACCACGCACCGTTTTTTTGCTTTCACTGATGGCTTGAGGTGGGCATGCCTTCGTGCATATCTGGCATTTAGTACAAAAATCATCAACACCAAATTCACTGACAACATCGGAATGTAACGGCAGTGTCGTGTACACACAGGCGATTCGAAAATTTGACCCAAGCTTCGGATTAATCAAAGAGCCATGTTTACCCAACTCGCCAATACCGGCCTCAATTGCCAAAGGGTGCAGCAAAAACTCACCGCCTTCGGGCCCGCCGTGACCATAGGCCCGATAGCCTTTGTCGAGAATCCAATGCGCCACCTGCAGTGCAAGGTCTGAACCTTGGTTGTACTGATTGGCAATCTCCTTAGAAAACGCCCACGACGGTGCAGATTCAAAGCAATCTTTATCGTGTTGCACAGCCATAACAACGACATAAAGCTGATCGTCATCCAAGGCCGTTTGCGCCCACTCTGGCAGTGTGTAACCTTCAAATACGATATCCGGGCGCAACTTGGTAATACCGACGGTATCAGCGCCGAACGCCATAGCCGTGTCTTTCACCGCAGTACTCGCATCATCAAATGCATGCTGAATCGGATGAGGCTGGGTAGTTTTCAATCGCTTCTTAGCATGCTTCATCCGCAAAAAATGCAAGGCGATGCTTGGGTGCTGAAGAATCATCCTCGGTCGAAATCGTGATTGAAATAACAGTTGATTGAGCTTGAACTCGATGTGCTTTAAACGATGCCACAGAATCGGTGTCGGTCGGCGCTTATCGGTTTCACCCAGCCCATTGATGCTGTTACCACTACGCTTGGGTCTCAGCCAGCGGTATATCGTTGGTGGGCAATAACCATCATCGTGTTGTTCGCCGATCCAAAAACCCATGCGCTTGCTCTCATTACTGCCGGTGTACTGCCAGTATGAAAAAAACCACATCATGATGCGAATAGCCTCAGGCTATATGGAATATACGTACAGCCTATAGACTAAAACACAAGCCACACTAGTGAAAATGCGGCCAGTGCGCTGCAAATGCGTCGATGATCGATTGCCGAATGAATTGGTGTAACGGATTTTGATCCTTCACAGCGCCCCAATACAAGGAATAGGTGATGTTCGCGTTGCCGAGTGGATAAGGCTTCAATACTGCGGTTGGCGCAAAATACTGGGCCAGTTTGGCTGGCGCAATCATTAAGTAATCTGACTTCATACACAGCTTAAACGCTGCTTCAATATCAGGGGTGAGCACAGACTTGTGACGATGCAAACCAACGGCGGCCAAATCACGATCAACTTGGTCATCCATCACCCCGGATTGACGCAAAACAACATGAGGGCATTTCGTCAGATATTCCGGCGACATCAACACATCATTGGCGCAATGGGAGCTATCAGGGCTGCAAACAACCGCTAGCTGATCATCGGCAATCACGTGTTGCTTCACATGATTTGGGCACGCCCGCAAAAAACCAAAAGCTAAGTCCATATGCCCTTGTTGCAACTGAGTCGCACAGTCTGCAGCCCAATAGTGATAGAAAAACGCCAGCTTCGGCGCTGCATTCAATAGCCCGGTGGGCATATTTTCCATCGCAAACTTACTGATAAATTCAGGCGCAGAAAAATGAAAATCACCGGTGGCTTCATCCGGTGAAAAACGCTCAAGGGTATCCATAACGTCGTTGATTTGGTCAAACAGTGGTGCCAACTGCAGCATCATGTGTTCAGCTTTGGCAGTAGGTACCAACTGATCTTTCTGACGTACAAACAAACGATCACTATAGGCTTCGCGCAATTTGTTTAACGCTCGACTCATTGACGGCTGAGTTATGCCTGNCGCATGAGCCGCACGCGTAACACTGCGATGTCTATACAACAGAAAGAAGTTCTTGAGCGCGTTGAGATCCTGCTGCGATGGAGTCATTTAAAAGGTCAACCGTCGTTTTTATCTCAGCATATCGACGAACATCCACGGTGGCAACGAACCTCGGTGTAACGCAGGCTATTCCGGCAATACTTATGGATCGGTGGATTTACAACGACTTGCCACACTGGGTGCATTCAAGATTTAACAATTCAGATAAACGGCCTCAATCAAGAAGTGATCAACGTCTGTCGATTTCTCACCGTAAGTAGTCTGTAAAAAAGCGGGTTTGCGCCACTTGCCTAAAAATATTCTGAACGCCAAACCATGATTTATGCCATCAGCAATTATCACGTTTCTATGCGGGTTATTGCGCCATAACCCGCAATATTCCTAGCATCTTGCCCTGTTTGATGCACTCGCATGCAACAACAATTCCCAATCAGCAACATGAAGTTAATGGAATGCCGCACAATACCCTGAAACTAAAAACCCTATCTTGCGCCATCGCGCTAGCAACCACCATTGTTGGCTGCAGCGATGACAACTCAAGCAGCCGTAGCCGCAGCTTCGACGATCAATTAGCCGTTACCGCCAATGGTACTGAGCTTGTCGTCGTCAGCATTGATGACGCCGGTTTAATCACCGAGAGAGCACGGGCAGCCCTGCCAGGCATCGAAAATTACAACGTCAATCACGCTATCTTTTCGATCGTCAAAAAACCAAACGCTAATGAAGTTTATGTATCTTCAATGAACGAATGCAGCGGCAACTTAGATGCTGACAACGTAGGCTGCTGGGGCAATGCACGTGTTGATCGATTTACCTATTCAACCTCCGGCATCGAACATGCAGGCGTCGCGTATCTCGGTCAACAGCCCATCCGCTTGACCACGGCAGTGCTGGATGAAACCACAGAAACCGTGACTACGACATTGCTGAACCAGAGCAATAACCCAGTATCAGTCACAAGTATCTCTGCCCTCCCCGGCAGTGGAATCGGCATCCGAATTCCAACCACGTTGATTCCGCTAGAACCAGAACCACCGATTGTTCTGTTGCCATTTGAGCCTATTGAACCGGTATTGCCTGAAACTGAAGAAGCAGAAGGCGTAGTTGTTACCGAATGCACCGACACACCATTAGCAGCGGGTGCTTCATGCACATTTACATTCACTGCTGCAGAAAACATCGATAGCTTCCGAATTTCAATCGATGCTGCTGAGAAACAGTTTGTTGCAGATATTAATATCAATAGCGAAACCAATGTTGCCATGGTTTCTGCACAGCCAGAGATCGTCAGCGACGAAGAATCCGAAGAAAACAACAGCCGCACCCAACCGTTATGCGTCACCGACGGCGGCGACAACGGCAACCAGCAAGGATTTTGTGCCTTCACCGCGCTGGCCTTTTCAGACGACGGTAATCGTTTGTTTGTGAATGAAGACGACAACGACACAGCCCTATCGTTTGATGTTAATGCCGACGGTACGCTAACATTTGTCGCCGAGTCGGAAGACGACTCAACTTCCCGCCAAGGCTTAGCAGTATCTGCAGATGGCTCGGTACTGTATAACGGCACCAACACATTAAACATCACCGCTGACAGTCTCGATGTCGCCTCAGAAGGCGAAGGCGGCAACGCCACTCAAGTTACCGTACTGGCCGACGAAACGCCGGTTCTGGTCACAACAATCGATACAGATTCCGTCGGTATCTACGGCCTGCAAAGTGACCCACGCGTACCCGCAGAAATCGCTTTGTTACCGCTGGAGAATAACAACGCACGCTATGTTGATATCGCCGCCAATAACAAATGGCTGGCCGCCGCAGGTTTTAACCAAGATTCTTACCTGAGCCTGCTGAGCTTCGACGGCACTACCTTGGACGAAACCACGCAAATTGGCATCGTCAATGATATTACACCGACCGAACCTTGCGAAGAAACCTGTGAGTACCGCGTACGTTCACGTACCGTTCAAATCTCAGACGACTTTGAAATCGTCACCAATAACGACGAAGAAAGCCCTGCTGAAAACACTGAAGAAACAAGCACCGAAACGACCGAAGAATCGGCAACGGATACCACCGTCGAGAATCCGAACACCGGTGTTATCGTGGTCGCATCCTTTATTCAGCCGCGCTCTGAAAAAGCGTTTAAGAATGCCCCTTACCGTGGACGTTTGGATAGTTTCATTGTTGACGCAGACGGGACACTGAAGAATACCGATTCGCTGGAACTGAGTAACGAATCGCGTGCGCTGTTGTTTGTAACACCATAAATCCGACAAAATTATGCAGGAGCGGCTAATACTAGCGCTCCTTGTCTATCTCTCTGCCCTGTAGTTGTGTACCGCGTTACTGTTCGCTTTCCTATCGGAGCGCCACCCTATCGGCTGTCTGTTGAATGGTCACTCACTAACAAGCAACGTTCCCCCCTGATATACTGCTACCGAACAGCCCAACACCTGTGCCTATTGCGTTACAAGCACAAAGAACACAGCAGCGCTCCGTCGGTAAAGCGGACGTAGATCACACTTCTCTCGAATTACACATACCGCCAAGCCACATTCCCCACAGTTGGGGGGAAGGTTCTCACAATAAAGTTTTTACCATAGTTACGAATAATGGATGCGACTTTGGGACGAACAATGAAAAACCGAACAATACTCTGGGCAGCAACGCTGCTTGCTGTTGGCGCACTAACAGCCTGTAGCGGTGGAGGAAATAATTCGAGCGACGATAAACCAACTACCCAAGGTACCGTCGATATTTCAGGACAAGCCTTTAAAGGGCCACTATCAGGTTCGGTAATTCGTGCTTTTGATTCCACTAACACATTGTTGGCAGAAACCACCACAGATGCTTCTGGCAACTATCAATTAACGTTAGATCATGCGTTTCGTGGCGTCATTCGTATCGAAGTATCCGGCGGCCAATATATCGATGAAGCCACCGGTAATTCAACGCCCCTGTCTAAACCCATTCAGGCATTAAAGAACATCACATCATCGGATGAAGTGGTACATGTCACCCCAGTCACTGAACTCGCCACTCGCTCTGCTCAAGCCAACGGCAGCCAAGTAACACCTACCATTGTTGAAAACGCTAACGAACGCATCGCTGATGCATTCTCATTAACGGCTGATATAGTAACCACAAAGCCCGTTAACTTGCTTGACACAAACAACGCGGGCAAATCTGGCAACGGCGTGGATTACTCGCTGGTTATCGCCGGCATGACACAAGTCGTTAAAAATTCGAATGAAACCGATACCATCGATGCATTGATCGACAAGCTCGATGAAGATCTGAAAGACAACCAACAACTCGACGATACCAGTCAATTAGAAGACCTGAGTGAAGGTATCAATGATTTCATTCAATCGCCAAACAATGCAGCGGAGGTGAAAACATCACAAACCACCTTGGATACAGCGTTTAAGCAGCTGCAACCACAAACCACACCGATTGTGTTTTCTAGTGGTGCGTCATTGACGGCTATGTACGGCGATACGCTGCTAGCAAATATTGCAACGGGAGGCAATGGTACCGGTTCAGTGACCTACTCCAGCAACGCACCAGCGATTGTGAGTGTCGATGAAATCTCAGGCATCGTCACCATCCTTCAAACAGGCACAGCCACGATTACTGCTCGCAAAGCACGGGACACTGAATACAGCGCCGCATACGGCCACTACCAAATTGATATCGCGCGCGCGCCACAAGATAATCTCGGTTTTACTGTTGAAGGTAATATTGTAAAAACCTTTGGCGAAGCACCGTTTATTAACGCAATCAACGGTGGCAGCGGATCCGGCGCTGTTGTCTATGCGTCCAATGCCCCGAACATCGCTTCGATCGATACACAATCCGGTGAGGTGACGTTGTTGCGTGCAGGCTCAGCCACAATCACAGCGACAAAAGCCGGCGATAACAACTACACCACCAGCACACACAGTTATCAGGTTCAGGTGTTGCCCGCTGAACAAAACGCATTCATCTTCGCCATGCCTGGCCAACTCAACAAACAATACGGTGAACAGGCCTTCATCAATACGGCATCTGGCGGTTCGGGTTCAGGTGCCATCAGCTACACATCCAGCCAGCCTCAAGTAGCGAGTGTTGATCCTACCAATGGGGAGGTAACGATACACGGTGTCGGTACCACAAACGTCACGGCAGTCAAAGAACCAGACAGTGGCTATAAGGCGACCATCGCCCAATACATACTGACAATCAGTGCAGCACCGCAAATACCGATCGCGTATTTAAACCCCACCATGCGTGTCACGTATGGGGCAGGCACTGTTGTCAATCCGATATCCGGCGGCAGCGGCATTGGCCAAATCGTATATCAAAGCTCTGATGCATCTATCGTCGGCGCGATTAACACCGATGGCAGCTTTACGCCTGTTTCGACAGGCACGGTGACAATCACCGCAACAAAATCTGGTGGCTTAAACTACCTACCTTCACAAACAAGCTTTTCTTTGACTGTCGATAAGGCGCTATACAACCAACTCGCGTTTGAAAATAGCGTCATGAATAAGCGCTTTGGCGATACCGCCTTTATCAACAGCGTTTTAGGCACTAACGGTGGCAGTCTCGCCTTCAACAGCGACAACACTGATATAGCCACGATCGATTCTAGTGGTCGTATAAATATTGTTAGTCCGGGGAGCGTGACAATCAGCGCAACCCGTGCCGCCACATCACAACATCAAGCTGCAACAGCGACATTTTTGCTGAATATTTCCGCGGGCGATCAAGCCGATTTGATCTTTGAGGCCAGCGTTATCAACAAAACCGTTGGCGACACTCCGTTTCAACCCGCTCTTAATGGTGGCTCCGGCAACGGAACAATCACCTATACATCAAGCGCACCGAACGTTGCCACCGTCGACCCAACATCAGGAGAAATTACTTTTGATACCGTCGGGCAAACCACGATTACGGCAACGAAAGCAGCTGATAGTAACTTTCTAGAACAATCAGCAACACTCACATTGATTGTTAGTCATGCTCCACAACCGAATTTCACGTTTGCGAGCAGTACGATCAGCAAAACTTACGGGGATCCGGCTTTCTCATTAGATATAACAGGCACACTCGGCAACGGTGATATTACGTTTAACAACGATAGCCCATCCATCATTTCGATTGACGCACAAGGCCTAGTTACCCTTCTAAACACAGGTGTTGCGCGTATCAGTGCAACAATCGCTGAAGACACTCGCTATGCGTCTGCAACAACCTCAATGACGCTAACCGTTAATAAGGCTGCTCAAACTCCTCTTGTGTTTAATGAAACAGCCAAAACGCTGACATTTAGCAGCTCAGGTTATCAGAATACGCTAAGCGGCGGCAGCGGCACGGGTTCAGTGATGTATACATCTTCAGCACCCAACATTGCCACTGTTAACGCGTCAACCGGCGAAGTTACGGTTGTGAGTGCAGGCAGTACTGTAATCTCTGCGATTAAAGCCACGGATAGTCATTATCTGCCAACAACAGCAACTTACGCCGTCAACGTAACGCAGGCCGATCAGCAAGTTTTGTCATTTACNAGCAATGCTGTAAGCAAAACATTTGGTGATGCAAACTTCATACACGCACTGCAGGGCGGTAGTGGCTCAGGTGCTATCACCTACTCCAGTGATAACGCCAATGTCGCCACTGTGGATGCAGTCTCTGGCCAAGTGGCCCTCATCGCAGCAGGCAGCGCAACGATAACAGCGATGAAAGACGGCGATGCCAACTACTTACCGTCACAAGCAAGTTTTGCACTCACCGTTGGAAAGGCGCCATACACTCAGCTCGCGTTTGAAAACGCTGTGATGAATAAACAGTTTGGCGATAGCATATTTATCAACACCGTGACAGGTATCAGCGGCGTTACCGTGACTTACGCAAGCAGCAACGACAACGTCGCGAGCATCGACAATAGCGGCAACATCACTATCGCCAGCACAGGTAACGCGACCATCAGCGTAACGCGAGCGGCGACACCTCAGTATCAGTCCGCCACTGCAACCTTTCTCATCAATGTCACTACCGGAGATCAAGAAACACTGGTTTTTGAGGCCAGTACGATTAACAAAACCTTTGGCGATACCGCGTTTAAGCCGGCACTAACCGGGGGCTCTGGCAACGGTGCGATCAGCTTTACGTCAAGCGCACCCGATGTCGCTACCATTGATGCTATCTCTGGGGAAATCACATTCGCGAGCGCCGGCCAAACGACCATTACGGCGACCAAAGCCGCCGATGCAAACTTCAGTGAGCAATCTGTGACATTGACGCTGAACATAAGCCACGCGCAACAATCAGATTTCCAGTTTACCAACAGTACTATTAGCAAAACCTACGGGGATTCAGTTTTCTCGTTAGAAGTTACCGGTGCATTGGGCAATGGAGAGATCACGTTTATCAACGATACCCCATCCATCGTGTCGGTTGATACACAGGGTTTAGTCACCGTTCTTAACACGGGCGTTGCAAGTATTCGCGCAACAATCGATGAAGACACGCGTTACGCCACCGCTACGGCCATCACAACAGTGACAATCGACAAGGCGGCTCAGGCCCCTCTCACATTCAGCGATGCGGCAAAAACTCTTGTATTCGGAACCACAGGCTACCGAAATACCCTGAGCGGCGGTAGCGGCACTGGCAGCCTTATATACACGTCGTCGTCACCCAATATTATCGATGTTGATGCTACAACCGGCACGGTTACAGTAAACGCTTCGGGTACTGCCATTGTTACGGCTACAAAAGTCAACGATGCTCATTACAACGCAGCAACGGCTACCTATGCCATTACTGTGACACAGGCCAACCAACAAGCACTGGCATTTATCAACAGCACCGTACGAAAAACGTTCGGCGATGCAACTTTTGTGAATGCACTTCAAGGTGGCAGCGGCTCTGGCACAATCACGTATACCAGCAATGACACTAACGTCGCGACTGTCGATAAAACATCGGGGCAAGTGAATATCATGGCCGCCGGTAGCGTAACGATCACAGCCCATAAAGCAGCCGATGATCAATACAACGCTAGCACAGCAGTTTTTGATCTTGTGGTCGATAAAGGCACTCAAACGCCCTTAGTGTTCACATCGTCACAATTAACAAAACGAGTCGACGACAATGTGTTTGAGAACGCTATCACAGGGGGATCAGGCACTGGCGTGCTGACTTATCGCTCATCAAACCCTGACATCGCCAGTATCGATGCCAACGGCAATGTCACTGTCAGCAAAAGCGGTACAGTGACCATTACCGCAGAGAAAGCCACAGACTCGAACTACCTGAGCAGCGCAGCAACATTTGAACTTCAGGTACTTAAGATTGCCCAGCAACCGCTGGCATTCGCAGAATCTGTCATCAACACCACATATGGTGAAACACCCGCTACGAACACAGTAAACGGAGGCAGCGGTGCAGGTACCGTAACCTATACCTCAAGCCTACCCGGAGTCGTTAGTGTGGATTCTGCCGGGCAAATCACCCTGCAACAATCAGGCTCTTCGATCATCACAGCCACCAAGGCTGCAGACGACCAGTTTGAGGCCAGTCAGGCGTCATATGTGATCAACGTAGCACGCGGCACTGCACCAGCGCCGATTGCCTATGCCACTGCGAATCAAACCACCGTGTATTCTGATCAACCGCTCGCACTGCAAGCGACCAATGGCGGCACAGGTACCGGCGCGGTGACCGTTGTCTCCAGCGATTCATCCATTGCGGTCGTTAACCAAGCGGCAAGTACCATTACTCTTATCAAAGCGGGTGATGTTGACATTATCGCAACACAAGCCGCAGACTCCCTGTATCAAGCGAGTCAGGCGACGTATCGACTGACCATCCAAAAAGGCAACCAAGCACCACTCACGTTTGAACAAACTGCTATCAACAAGGCGTTTGACGCAGATACCGTCAACATCACTGTCATAGGCGGCAGTGGCACAGGCACAATTAGCTACGCATCAAACGACACTGCGGTTGCTACCGTATCAACAATCGGCGATATCGACTTTGTTGCTCCAGGGAAAACAACGATTCAAGCAACCAAGGCAGAAGACGATCGATATCTAGCATCGGCGGCAACACTGACATTAACCGTCAATAAGGCCCAGCCAACAACGCTCGCGTTTGATACACCAACCTTAAATAAAATCTACGGTGACGCTGCATTTACGGCAGCACTTACGGGTCGACAGGGAATCGGTGTCGTTCAATACACGGGTAGCGATGCAACCGTTGCTAGCGTCGATGAGACATCCGGTGAAATCACGCTGCAAAAAAGCGGGAGCATCACCGTAACGGCCGCACAAGCGGAGGATGATTTTTACGAAAGTCAGACGGCCTCCTTCACATTGAATATCAGTAAAGCGACGCAACCGGATTTTGCCTTTGAAGAAGACTCCGTGGATAAAACATTTGGCGATACAGACTTCACGCCGACGTTACTGGGCCACCTCAGCAATGCGGGCCTGCAGTATGTGAGTGACGACACAGATGTGGTGTCAGTCAACAGCACGACGGGCTTGATTACGATTCAAAATGCAGGCTTCACAGAAATCACCGTCACCTCACCTGCGAATGATCGCTATACCCAGGCGACTTCCTCTTTTACGGTTGTCATCGGTAAGTCATCACAATCGACATTGCAGTTTACCGATGCTGGCCCTCTAACCCGCTTGGCGTCAACGGGAAGTTTTTCTAACCCAGTACAAGGCGGCAACGGCACAGGGGCGATTGTGTATACCTCATCAGACCCAGCAACGGCAGCCGTCGACCCAGCGACTGGCCTCGTGACCATCCTAAGTACCGGCAACACGACAGTAACGGCACAAAAGCAAGCTGATCGTAACTATCTGGCAGCATCTGCGACTTACCAGTTGACCGTCGACGACAAGGTTGTTGAAGCCTTGTACAGCAACGCTGCAAATTGGAACGACTACGTTAAAAACGATGGTGCCAGCTACCTAACCGCCAGCGGAACCACCTGTAACGGTTCAGAAGCCGGTAGCTTTACCGCGTGTATTCACGGCGGTGAATTGCGTCGGTTAGAGCTACCCAGCCTCAGTACTTGCAGCGGCGTGACCGCGCAGGATGAGCTGAACGCATTCAACTGGCGCTGCGATAGTTCAAACAACCCGATATCCATTATCTCGACAGGATTAAAAAGAGAAGCGCGACTATCACAGCTGTTGGATTTTGATAGCGTTACGTGGAAATCCAATACCGTGATTGTGAAACAAAACAACGTCGAGATCGTACGCACCAGCCCACAAGCGTGGTGGACCAACCCGGTTGTTGCAGTTGATTCCTCAGGCCAGCTTGACCAACTCAGCACGATCTATGTTGTTACTGAAAACCCAGCCTTTGGCGTTACGCTAACAGGAAACAAATCCGCATTGGTCATTGAGCCCGGCGTAGTCCTAACTGTGCCTCGTTATCTCTCAAAAAATGTTCTCACCATGGCAGACATCAACTTTGGTTGGCTCGAAGGCGAAGTCTTTGCTGAGTGGAATAACGACGCCATTCAAATTAAACCAAACGTGCGGTTCGGACATATTCGCGGATTATCTGTTTATGGGCAGCGTTTAGCGATGCAGGAAGTTCACAACAGCCGTATCTATGACACGTTCGTGTCAACGGATATTCGAAGTACTAACGGCGGTGAGTCAGGGATTAACCTCTGGGATTCAAGCGGTAATCTAGTGAGAAGCCTGCGTATGAATAATGGCGAAAACGGCGGCCTCTATCTATCTGATTCCACCAACAATATCATCGACGGATATACAGCTTCCAACAATGGCGACTATGGATTCAGAGCACGGTATTCTGACAAAAATACCTTGCTCAATGCGACTATCGCTAACAGCGAACGCAGTGGCGTAATTGTCGACTTTTTTGCTCATAACACTTCGCTCCTGAATCTCTCGATCATCAACAGCTCAACACTGGCAACAACACCGGACACTGGTGACGGACGCCACACACCACTGGGTTTAACGGGTCTATATCCAAACATCATCAACGTAGCTATCGTTGGCGGTGCTAGCGCCGTTCAAGGTATTCACAGTAAAGCACTGTATCCTCAAATCCAAAACTTGGCTGTTGATCGTGTTGCGTCAGCGTTCCATGCAACGCAAGTCGACAACCAAATCATGGGTAAATTCCTCATCGGCAACCTCACGGGTACCCCCTGTGTGCTGCCCAATGTTGCCCCTATTCCCAGTGCGCCTAACCCGATGCCGGGATATGACGCTAACTGTAACTCTCAGTCACCATCTAACTTCGCAAAAACGTCGGTAGGTAGCCTGCTCAATAGCTTTGTGGGCAAGGTGGTAACCGAAGACAGCACCAATACCAGTGATAGCAGCGCCACCGTTCAACTACCGCTCTCTGGAATTGACCTGTTTGGCTTTGATAACACCTATCGACACTGGGCACCTGAAGGAGAAGCGTTTGATGCTGCATCACAAAAACGCTGGACAACAGGTACCGGCCGTATCTTCGATTGGAGCCTACGCTCAACCGATACAAAGCTGCGCGACGTGTTAACNAAGCATCTCTCTGGCAACAGCGGCAATACCCGCACACATCGCTGGAAAGACAACTCTACATCGACATACCTTCGCAATGCTGTCGAGGTGATTGACGATTGGAAAGGCAATGAAAATGGCTTATGCGAATCGAATGAGACGTGTATCTATACACCGAACATCGGATCGTATCAGGGCCATGGTGAGTTAATTTCTGCGGGCAGCTTTACCAACGGCAACACACTCTCAGGCATTACCTTGCTGCAATACAGTGAGAACGGTCGCTAAATTGATTTAGTAAGGATATTTCTACTAAAACGGAAGACATGTCTTCCGTTTTTTTTGTCTGAAAAATGCCTGCAGCAACCATCAACGCCGTATGTTTTAACGTGAATATCACAGAAAAGCAGGTCAGCTATTGATAACCAAAGACAGCGTTACAAACAGCGAAGGGAAAGATGTGCTCAACGATTATCAAGCACTGATAAAAAACAGGTACGTATAGCGCACTGCCCTATCCTCTCGGGAATTGGCAGCAACGCTATCGTATTAATTCTCACTACATAGCCCCTCATTCAACCGAGGGGCACACAAGCTAACCGTTAGCGACTTTAAGCTCGTTATCGATCGTACTCAGATACTCTTCGTAGGTGCCTTGAAAGCTCAGCATCTGTTGATCTTTAATTTCGATGACATGGTTAGCCAATGATGAAACAAACTCTCTATCGTGGCTCACGAAAATAAGCGTGCCATCATACTGTTCCAATGCTTGGTTTAGTGCTTCAATCGATTCCATATCCAAATGGTTCGTTGGCTCATCCATAATCAGAACGTTCAAATCCATCATCATCAATTTGCCGAATAACAAACGGTTTTTCTCACCACCGGAACAGACTTTCGCTTTTTTATTCGAATCATCCGCCGTAAACAACAAACGCCCCAAAATACCACGCACTTTTAAGTCATCGTGCTTAGGCGTGCGCCACTGGCTCATCCACTCAAAGATGGTTAAATCGGTATCAAAGTCTGCGGTGCTATCTTGCGGGCAATAACCCATCTCTGCGTTTTCTGCCCACTTCACCGTGCCGTTATTGGCCTGAATTTCATTCATCAAACAACGCAAAAACGTCGTTTTACCCGCGCCGTTTTCACCAATCACCGCAAGTTTAGCGCCCGCTTCCAAGATTAGGTTTCCATCATTAAAAAGAGTCTCGCCATCGAACCCATGACCGATCTCTTCCAGAATCAATGCCTGGCGATGGAGCTTCTTGTGCTGCTGCAAGGTAATGTATGGCGAGCGACGACTCGATGCTTTGACTTCATCAAGCTCGATCTTCTCAAGGCGTCTCGCACGTGAGCTAGCTTGTTTGGCCTTCGACGCATTCGCAGAAAAGNGATTCACAAACTGCTGCAACTCTTCCATCTCGGCCGCCTTTTTAGCGTTGCCGGCGTGCAGCTGATCTTGAATAAGGGTGGATGCAGCAACGTAGGCTTCATAGTTACCTGGGTAAACCCGCAACTCGCCGTAATCGATATCCGCCATGTGCGTACATACTGCATTCAAAAAGTGTCTATCATGCGAGATAATGATCATCGTGCATTTGCGTTGATTCAACACACCCGACAACCAGTTGATGGTGTGGATATCCAAGTTGTTAGTCGGTTCATCCAATAGCAAAATATCTGGATCAGCAAATAGTGCCTGCGCTAGCAATACACGCAGCTTCCAACCGGGGGCAACTTGGCTCATCAAGCCAAAGTGAAAATCTTCCTCAATACCGGCCTGCAGCAAAATTTCGCCTGCGCGGCTTTCCGCCGTGTAACCGTCCATCTCAGCAAACTGGGTTTCAAGATCGGCGACCTTCATGCCATCTTCTTCCGACATTTCAGGTAACGAATAAATACGATCACGCTCTTGTTTAACATCCCAAAGAGCGGCATCACCCATAATCACGGTATCAACAACCGTAAACTCTTCAAATGCAAACTGATCCTGGCTCAGGGTACCCAAGGTTTCACCAGGAGTAACAGACACATTACCCGACGTTGGCGTCAACTCCCCGCTTAATATCTTCATCAGCGTTGATTTACCGCAACCATTGGCCCCAATCAAACCATACCGGTTGCCGTTGCCAAACTTGGCCGAAATATTTTCAAACAGAGGTTCAGCACCAAACTGCATGGTGATATTGGCTGTAGATATCAAGGGAGTGTCCTGAGCATTGTCAATAAAGGCGCTGCAAGAGGCCGAAATGGCAGGCCGCCAGCGAAAAAGGGGGGACTATAGAGATGTGACGGCCCAATGTCGAGAGCTCTGTACATAAAATGGGCAGGTTGTTGGGTTTGAGCACCGTCACAAATTAAAGACCAATGGTGTTCATCGAAACACAATGGCATCCATTGCCCTTGTTTAAGCTGAAGCACCAGCCGCAGAGGCTGCATGTTCAGAGAGTAACTGTATCTCTGCAGGCGTCTTCTGCTTGTGCATTGTTTGCCAAAACAAGGATTGCGGCCATCGCTGTTCCTGTTGATAGTAAAAAGCCCTACCCGTCAGATAATCGAGATACTGACGCTGTACCGTGGCGTCATATGCTAACAATGCATCAGTATCACGACGAGTCGCTTGAACGATTACGTCACAGGCGTTCAGCGCCATATCCATGGCTTTCGTCATTCCATGGGCTGTCAATGGATCAAAAGTGCACGCTGCATCGCCCACCGCTAACCAGCGGCTTCCAACAACACGCTGCGCCGCTGAAGATCCTGCAAAACAGCGATCTAACGTTTTTATATTGCAGGCAGTAAGGTTCGCAACGCTTTTTACCTTTAACGTACTGTTTAACAAATCGAGCCACGACTGTTTTTTGTTTATGTGCAGTGTTTTGTATAGTGAGGGCAACGTGAAAAAAGCCGTAATCCTGCGGGCTTCAGGCAGCGGCGCACTGTACCACCAACCTGATTCTGAAGCCTCAATAACGCTCATTTTCGAGAGAGCGTCTGACGCTGAATCTGTCGTACTTGATATGGAATATACACATATTAGCTGGGTGTCTTGTTGGCGTGATATCCCTTGAGATACGGCAAAACAGCTGCGATAACCGCTCGCATCAATCACTATCTTAGCCTCATGCGCGAATGCGCCATCAGTTGAGGTTAACGCTAGCTTGTACGCGTTCGATGGCAGCTTATGCGCGTCAACAAACCGAGTATCAGACATCCAGTGAACACCTCGCTGAATCGCTTCAGCTTTCAATAAAGCTTCAAAGCGCACACGATCAATATTCCAACCATGCCCGTGAGGGCTCAAAATATGATCGTTGTAACCAAGTTTATCGCTGCCCCACAAAGACGCATTGCTATAGGCCGGTTGAAAACCCAGATTTAAGAAGCCGTTGTGAATACCTAACTTTTTCATCAACACATTGGCACTTGGTGGTAAGTTTTCACCGATTTTTGTATCCGCTGATTTTTGGTTATCCATAACCACTAAACCGTCGATACCCTGATTGGCTAACGCAATCGCTGAACAGGCACCAGCAATGCCGCCACCAATAATAACAATGTTACTCGATTGATTTTGATTCACGTGAATAGATGGCCTGTAATAGACGCGGCAAAACGCGGAAAGAGAAGACGAAACATCAACAATCAGAAATGCGCCCTGATAAAACTAGCACCAGAACGCATATACCTCAGAGGGTAGTCTAGCGACTACTACGAACCCATTTTATGCGGGAACGGATACGGCGGTGCTGTAAAAGCGTTATCGGCTATCGGTGCATCGATGACCCGATTACTCTCATCAATGCCAACGTCTACGCCATTTTCATCCTTGACGAATCGACTCTCTACCTCCATGAAGTAATCAATCGCCTTCGCAGGTACACCGCCTGCCTCATCAATGGCTCTGCCTTGAATAACAAAACCCACGTCCTGCCAATCATCAACAAAATCAATGATATCTTGATAGCGGCCGACTTCGCTCATGGCGTCGGTTGAAGTGCCCTCGCCTCTCACCGAGAAACGCTGTAACGCCAGTTCAAAGTCATTGATGGCGACATCTTCATAGTTATAAACAGCAACAGGGCGCTGTGCAGGCCACGACCAATAGGTCATGTTACTGTTTTTAACATTAGGCACAGGCCCATGTGTCGCACAAGAGTTGTAATCGGTGTGCCAAGGAATCGACATAAATTTGCAGATATCGCCTGGCTGAACCTTATTAGAGCGTTGCGGAATATAACCCACACCAAGTGCCGGGCTTTGTGTCACAGCAGCGTAATCCAGTATGTCGGCGTTCATGCGAAACGGCCCGGCATTGCTCAGCGCCGCTGAAGACGGATCGTCGATACCATGATACAAATGCGGATCACGAATAATAAATGTCATTTCAATACCTGGACTAAACCGCCCACCTAAACAATTCGCAAGTACGTTTTTATCCAGTTCGACACCATCACCAAAATCGGCTTCGCCATCACGGATCTTATGCTGACTCCATTGTTTAATGAAAAAGTACTGCGTTTTCGTCAAACTCAAAAAGTCATGCTCTGAATCTCCCAGCGATAGCGGCATGCGTGTACCGTTTTGTGGATCGCTGTTTTGCTTATCAGCGGATTGGTTTGGGTTACGAATAAACGATACTAAGTCAGGCCGTGACATCTCCGTCGGTGTTGAATTGGCGTATACCGCAGCATGAGCGCTGATGCCCGTATCATTTAAATTGGTTGCCCAACGCTGTAACTCAGCGGCAGCCAAGATGGGTTTGATATCAGTATCGTAAAACGGCTGGTAATCGGTCTGATAGTGAACCAGTTTGCCCTCATGATAAATTGCGGGGTTGAGATTAAAATTCTCGAGCCACGTGTTGTAGATTTCATCCCACAAAGACACGACGTTACGTACCTGTGGCGCATACGACGGGTCGGATACGATAATCCAACCGGCCCCCTGCACCTGCGCAATATCGCCATCCTCGAAATGCACACATGCCGTCACCGGGCCGTCTGAAGTATCATCGAACCAATTGTCGTTATTCACGCTTTCACTCAGTGAGGCATTGGGATCATAGTCAGCATTTTCATCAAAGCCCGATGCCTTGCCGAACCCGCCTAACACGATCAAGCGACCGCTCTTATCAACTCGAAGGCTGCCCAGCGTATCGATAGTAGCGCTAGATTCTGCATCAGACGGATATTCCGGAAACTGCTGCGGATAATCAACGCCAACAATATCGCCACTATCATTCACGTAGTGATTAGCTGCGTTGCGCGTAAAATGCACTTCCCCGCCTTGCGCGCCAGATATCGCCTGCGGCCCGGCGTCAATCACCAATTTCTGAAGGCGTATATCGGCTGCAGGATCTGGTTCGCCTTGAAATGATTTATTCCGAAGATCAGGAAACCCACCATCATCATAAGCAGCCATACCACGCGGGTCTTCGATCCAGCAGTTGGCCTTTTTGTTCGCAAGGTGCGAGCTCCAAACGATATCCTTCACTACTTTTTGCTCGCTACCGACCATCACGGTTGATCCGATGGTAATTTCACAGGGAGTAACGTCAGTCGGAGATTGATAAGCATATATCCGAAACCGTGCCGCCTGACGTTTGAGCGCATGATCTGCATCGCGCAATTCGGAGCTCTTGATCGTTGTTGTGCCATCGGTATCAGAAACCGACAAGGGTAAACCACCGGCTAAACCATCACGTTCACTGCCGGCCATCGACTCAGGGCCAAGGTAATATTCTTCAGAATTGCCTACACGAGCAATCCCGATAGCGGGGTGAATTCTAAATAAAGTTGTCATAGCATCCGTGCCTCTTATTATTTGGTGCGATCAATACCGCGAATGAGATCTTTCTCATTATCGGTTTTTTGTTCAAGGTAGTTAACCAGAAGAATGTGGCTGGTTAGTATATTCTGACCTGCCAACTGTTTACCGTCGGGTAAAGATACCACCGTCGTGTTGTGGCAAGAAAAGCATCCATCCGGTTGATTTGGATCCTGAGTGAAAGTCTCAATCGTTGAATTAGATAACGTAAGTGATCCTGCCATCAAATCAGGGTTACTGGTGGGGCTCCAGTTCGGCTCCAGCTTGCCCTTAGCAAGATTGAACCAAACAGCACCAACCTCGTGATAATGCTGCCATAGGCTGTTGCTTTTATTCTCAGCAAATGCGTTCTGCACTTCGTTATTCAAGCGCGGAATATTACATTGATTCGCATCTGATTCTGGCGTGCACGGTGTCTCAATTGAACCACCGCCAAACTGATGACGCCGAGATACCTGAGTACTAAAAATGTCCGTTGACCCTACCAGTGATAGCGTTTGATCTTTATTGACCTGTAAATTTTCACCCGTTGTTAGCCGGTTAGTGCCATTAAACGGTGTACCCGATTTATAAAAAAGGTACTTCCCATCTGGATTGCTAATAACCGGCTTATTATCGGAATCCATCACAACGTTCGGTGCGTTATCGTTGAATTCAAAGCTCGCCCAGATGAATTCTGGATGGTCTTTAACAACCACAGCAATATGAAGCCCTACTAGAGCAACTTCAGCACTGATTAGATCTTGGTTTTTTTTGCCGGCTTGTTTATCTACTTGGTTATCAGCCGTGGTCACAATGCCATCAACCGTTACTAACGGATACAACAGCGCTTCTCGTGTATACAGACCACTGAACTGAGGTTTGTCGGCATCACTGACGATCATCCACGAGGCTTTGATTGACATAGAGCCTTCTGGAAAATTTAAATCGGGATCTTTTGTTGCGTTGGCTTCCAAGCCCTCAGCGCTATATAGCTTATTGTTTTCGATAAACTCCAAATAAGTGCCATTTACAACCATTGTGGTATAAACCGCACGCCCGTTCTGGTCAACCAAAATCCCATGAGGGCCTGCTTGAGTAATACCACCCAAAACATTCATCGGTGTTGTATCGACGATGCCTTCAGGCGTGATACTTGACGCAGGATAAAACTGATCACTACCGAAATCGGTTATGCGCGTGGGGTAATCTTCAAACCGCAACTTACCGCCATCTGACTCAGTTAACCAAGCGAAGTACTGCCAGGATATATCGTGAAACGCCATATTGGTTGGGTCACTAATTGCCGTTCCGCTCGGCACGTAGCCACACGGAAACGCCTTAAAGTCTGGCTCCCCAACATCTTTGCCTTGTTGAACTTTAGATATCCAGTCGATCGGTTTACCGCATAATTCATCATCTGACGTACCCATAGCATGGGCACCAGAACAATGCAGAAAAACCGGCAACAGCCCTGTTGAAAGCACACGAATTGCTCGCTTGCTCATAAAACCTCCTTGTAGTTTTATCGTTAGTGAGGTTTGACTATAGGCGGTTAATAAGTAATAAAGATTACACTTCATTACAAGCGCCTATAACAAGCCTAAGATGTTACGTTTATTACAACTGTTTTACCTTATTATGAAATGGTCGCTATCGGACAATTTTCACTTTCAAGGGGGGGGTGACAATCTGATATCAAGGCCTGAATTTAACGCCCATGTAACAGAAAATCGATCTATCGAATGTAGTATTTCAGATTTGAGCTGAGAGTTAAATCGTTTGTCTACAGCACTCAAAAAAAGAAGTGGATCATGTCTCCCTTCTTATACTAGGGCGGCCAGCTAACGAAATTCAGTCCCTTCTCACCGTGCTCGCTTATCAGGCTCAAGCAGTTTCCGTTGGCGATACAGTAACCGGAGCGTCGTCAGGGGTGATCGTGAAATTTTCACGATACGATAGATCAACCAGCTCAATACTTTCAGATCTAGAAGTGCATTTAACAAACTTACAATATTGCCCAAGCTCACTACCAGACGCCCACATACACCCAATATCACCGAATATAATACTCAGTTGGCAGTCATCCGCAGCCACCAAAAAGCCCCCCAACACCCGCGGATCATAATACCGAAAATACATTCGCTTACCCTGAGGGCTCAACACCACCGCAAACCGTTTAAAGTGCCGGCGCAGCTGTACCATGGTCTTCCCCAATGACGGAAACACAATAAACCAGTTATTGAACGCGCCGTGCTTGATCAGCCATGCGGTGAGTTCGTCGTTTTTGCGAAATTGGTAAAGTAGTGGCCCAACGGCTTTGAGAGGTTCGGCGACATCGTCGGTGTACATACTCATGTACACGTCACCGTGCTGCTGAAGGTGTCGATAGATGCGTGAATCTTGTGCGCCATCGAGAATGGCGTAGAGTCGATGGCCTTCAGGGCCTGTTGCACTGAGGGTATCGATAAAATGATTGGCGTATTGTTGGTCGTATTCCGTTAAATCTTGCATTCCTAACGCAAACCCTTGCTGACAGCTGCCGCTGTTGTTTTCTATTGGCTCGGCATCCAAATTGCCAAGCAAGTAACGGGCACGATTCTTACAGAATCACGATAACAATTCCACCACCGTGATCACAATTCGAGAGGATACTAGGAAGTTCGTTAGAATTTTTAGTCGTTCACACATAGTTGAAACGATAGATATCAATCTTAAATTCACACCGCCGCACTACTTGAATAATAGAGCTAAAGATAAACGCATGATCTCTCCTACCCTGCATGCGAATCAGCGTCAATCCAGCACGTTAGGCATCAAACAACCCAAGCAATTCATCCGCTGAGAATCCAACGTTTTCACCATCAGCATACAAGGCATCCGCCATCGCTTGTTTCTTCTGCTGCAGGGCCAATATCTTCTCTTCTACCGTGTTTTCAGTAATCAGTTTGTACACAAATACCGGTTTATCTTGCCCAATACGATGCGCTCGATCGGTGGCTTGATTCTCAGCGGCGGGGTTCCACCATGGATCGTAGTGAATCACCGTATCGGCCTCCGTCAAGTTAAGCCCCACACCACCAGCTTTGAGGCTGATCAAAAACACCGGCACATCGCCCTGCTGGAATCGCGCAATGGCATCATCGCGCTTACGTGTTTGGCCGGTGAGTTTGGTGTAGCCGATATCGCGCTGGTTAAGATCCTGCTCAATCAGGCTAAGCATGCTGGTAAATTGAGAAAACACCAAAATACGCCGCCCTTCTTCAACAAGCTCAGGCAGTAGCGTCATCAACAATTCGCGTTTAGCCGATTGCTTAACCTTTTGCGCGCTGGGAATTTTCAACAGTTGTGGGTCACAACATGACTGTCGTAACTTGAGCAACGCATCGAGCATTTCGATACGGCTGCTGGCCAACCCTTTGGCCTTCATCAACTTGGCGATTTTGTCTTCCATGGCGACGCGTACGGTTTCATACAAACGCGCCTGGGCTTCTCCCAAGGTGACTGATTTGATGATTTCCGTTTTCGGTGGCAGTTCTGCAGCTACCTCGATCTTGGTGCGGCGCAACATAAACGGCCGCACACGGCGATTTAATTCTTGCTGGCGTTTAGTGCTGGCGTCGTTTTCGATCGGCTTTCTGAACATGCTGTTAAAGCTGGGTTGCGATCCGAGGAATGCTGGCATCAAGAAGTGAAACAGCGACCACAACTCCCCTAAGTGATTTTCAATCGGCGTACCCGTTAGGCAAAGCCGATATTGGGCTTTTAAGCCACGCGCAACCTGCGCCGTTTGAGACACCGGATTCTTGATCATCTGCGCCTCATCAAGCACCACCGCATGCCAATGAATACCGCCAAGTGCGGCTTCATCACGTACCAGCAAGCTGTAACTGGTCACAATCAAATCACAGTGTTTGGCATTGATGCTCCCCCCTACTCGATCAATACCGTGGCTTATGGCAACGCGCAAATCAGGGGCAAAGCGCTCAGCTTCGCGCTTCCAGTTACTTAATAAACTCGTTGGAGCAACCACCAGCGCGGGGGTTTTTAGTCGCCCAGCTGTTTTTTCGATCAGCAGATGGGTTAACGTTTGCAGCGTTTTACCCAGGCCCATATCATCGGCCAAAATGCCGCCAAAACCGAACTGAGCAATAAAACCCAACCAATTGACGCCATCGTGTTGATAAGGCCGAAGCTCGGCATTCAAAGCAGCGGGAATTGGCTGAACGTGAATACCGTCAAAATGCGTCAGCTGCGTTGCTAGGTCACGTAACCGTTTGCCGCCAGTGAAACTGAACTCAGGGTTTTGTACTTTCAACGCCTCTTCAAGATAAAACGCCGATGGCGCCTGAACACGCGGTAGCTGCAACCGCCCATGCTCGTCGAGTGTATGACCGCTGTGTAGCTCGACCAAGGTATCCACAATGGGCTGGGCGACGGATTTTGAGATGGTTATCCATTCGTTGGGCTTGTGCTCAAGTAACATGTCGTCCGGTGAGCGCAGCGTATTTTCGGTGATCCATTGCAACACTAATGGAAGCAAAGCGACCTTTTGCCGACCGATTTTAAGATCCAACGCCACCGTAAACCAATCTCCTCGGCCATTGATCTGCCCGCGAGAAAGATCTGACGACGCAAATTTAAGGCTAAAGCTAGGGTCGTGTTGAATCTGCCAATCTAACGCTTCTAGCTCACTGATGCCTTCACGCAGAAACACCTGCCACTGTTTAATGTGATGATGATCTGACGTCGGCATGAAAAACCAATCACGATCGAGTACGTGATCGCTCTCGCTCGCACCTTGGCTCTTCCCTTTCCCCAGCCCTTGCCCGCCACCTAAAACCGCAGCCGGCACCTGAACCATGCCCATATCCAGCAGTTTTCGGGTGTAACTGCGCTCAACGTCAACGTCTCGGTCGATCAACCAATCGTTGTCTTCGTCATCTTGATAAAGCCGCATATCGTCGGCGGCAGATATTTCCGGTTCGAGCAGGCAACTACCGTAGCGAATATTCAGTCGACAGTAGTTCAACGTTTTGCCGTTCTTTTGGGTGGTCGACAACATCAGTACCGGGGTAGAATCCCCCTCATAACGCTGAATACCAATCTCAACTGGCGGCGGTAATGAGACTTCACGATATTCGCTGAATAACTGCCGAGAGAACGCCTGGGCTTCTTTTTCAGTCAACGGTGGTAAACTGTCTATAGCATTAAATATCGGCGCATCCAACGTAGTATGAACAAACCCTGCTTGATTCTTTTGCGCTTGCAGATACGCCGGCGGTGACGTTTTAAACAACATCACTTCGTTTTCATCGAGCGGAGTGTCGCTGCCCTCAGGCAAAATATCGATGCACAGCCGATAGTTGCCATTGTGTTGATCCCAATGGAAGCTCGCCGTACTATCTACCGCTCGCGTTACCGGGTACTCCGATAACCCTTCAACATACAAGCGCCCGGATTCCAGCAGTTTTTCCATCAATGAGGCACCCAGTGCGCCCTTGGGTATCAAGGTGTCGTAATCAAACTGGCCGTATTCAACACGCATCATTTGCTGCATCAAACGGGCTATCACACCGTCAATTTCTTTGGCGTATGATGGCCGGCCGTAACCTGCCGCTAGCGAATCAATACTGACACTCCCAACAGCGCCCCAACCGCCTTTCACAAGGCGCCGTGAGCGATCTACGCGCAACTGCCATTGATCTCGATAGCCACGAACCAATCGATAAACGATATGTTCTGTTTTCGCCGCAAAGTCATTCACCGAATGCGCACAATGCGAATCCAACAAAGTTTGCCATTGTGTTAACGCATCCGGCGTATTCTGCGCTGCACGTGCGGATTTTTGCGGCGCGTTCGCGCCAGGGGCGGAGATATCGTGCCCTTGGCTTTGAAGAATCAGCGCCACAACGTGCTTGCAGTTGTAACCGACCGGGCAACTGCAATCGCCGAAAATCTCGCCTTCTTCAGCAAAGATAATCAGATCAACGTTTTGCACATACAGGCGTTGGCCACTGCCACGTACTTTTCCACGTAGGATGGAGTCTTCTTCAAGCCACTCCCAGCTTACGACCTTATTGGTTTCAAAATAGTGCCTGCCACGAGTTATCGCGCCCGCATCAAAATTTGCGAGCATGGCTTCACGGTCGATATTAGGAATGGTTATTGACGAGTTTTTTGCGTTTGCCACTGGCGTCGGTCTTACTAAAAGGGAGAGCTATGCATTTAAGCAAAAACGGGCGGTTTTTTGAATCACCCAGATGACTATCTAGCGAAGGGTTTTTGAAACACTTAACCTGCAGACCAATGCTAAACGGCTAGATCGCAAGCGTTAACTGCCGGAATATGTGCAATAACGCTAGGGTCAAAGCCACCACGCAGTTAACCCGAACGGACTGAAATTCGCGACACGCAGACTACACAATTAGCATTGCGCGCAATGTTTATTGAAGGACCCATTACTTCCGACAGAGAGCTCGACACACTCAAATCCCAAATCAGCAATTGCCTCTAGGGAACCTCTAAAATCTATCTTGCTTGCGCCGCCTACGTTTTTAGAGGCTCCCTCTATTCGTATTTTTCGACCATCGCGTGACCGAACAACTCGAATGCTCCGCCTTGCGCAAATAGCCGATTGGGTAATAACCCGCCAACACGCGAAAAGTGTACGTAGCCAGAATTTCTCATCCGCCGGCCTTCCGCTTTGGGCCAACGGTGCATTAAATAAACCGCTTTACGACGATCAAAACTCCTCCGAAGGCTAAAGGTTAACATATTGCCCTCTTGCACCATTTGCCAGTTTTCATATGTTCCGTCAGGGAATCCCGCACGATTTAGCAGGCCGTCTACAGCAACTCGCGGCTGCGAGTTATCTTTTTTCTTCTGAGGTTTTCTATTACTGGAAGCCATGAAAAGTTTAGGGGCCATGCGTGTTGGGGTATAGCTATCGCTTTGATGCAAAGTCGAGGACAATTTAAACGCCACTCGATTAAAGTGCGAAGCATCTGTCGGCTTACGCTCTGCCAATGTTAACTGGTCGATAGGGTCAACCGATATCGCGCCAAAATCAATCGCTAACGCATCGGTAAATTGAAGATCATCTAAACGTTCACGCTGCGCCTCAATCTGACGATAGAATTGATGTTTCTGGCGTTCAAAATTATGCGTATTCAGAAACGAGGGCGCCAAATAGTCGGGTGCGGTCAGTTGCTCTTGGCGATAAACGTATGCTTGATAGTTCATTAACATTGCCCATTGTTCGAACGTATCGACTATGGCTCGGCTCAACTCACGTTTATCTGATAGCGATAAGTCGTGTTTATCTATCAACAAAAACGCTGCATCAATACGCGTAGCAACATGGTTTGAAAGCGCTTCCGCATCCTTTGGCGCTGATAGCATAGAACCATCAGGATATCGATAACGCTCCATTAACGGGTGGCTCGACTGATTAACATACGTGCTTACAGCTGCCCCTGTCGTTAGATAAGTGGCGATCACAAATACACCCGCTGCCAAGCTTGCTAAACCGAGTAATTGTTGACGGCCCGCGGCACCGGTTTGGCGCTGATTAGGGGTTAAAAGCAACAAACCAAACCCGATGAACCCTGATATGCTGGCCAATTTCAGCCACAAACGCTCTTCTCGCTCATCAGCCCAAAAGAAATTACCGATAACAAGAAGAATAAATCCAGGCACGTAGGCAAAGATACTGGCATCTACTGAGATATAATTGAGAAGCTTGTCGGCGACCCCACCGACAATCATCGCCAACAGTGCCAATTTATAGCACTGCAACACAAACACACTAATGGCTGTGGGCTTGTCTTCTGCCGCATTCTCTTCTGGAATAGCGTTCGCTTGATCTTGCTGGCGTACTTGAAATATCGCGCCAACACTATCAAATAGCGACTCATAAGCGCGCAACTGGAACGTATTCAAGTTTTTTTCAAACAGCAAATCATCTTGCTGAATGATCGCCATCACGTCGGTAGTATCGATCGAAAACTCGCGAGCAATGTGTTTTGCTGCAGCTGCCGCCGAGACACCGGTTTTAAGCTCGCCATACCAGCGAAATTGATACTCAGGCTGGCTCATTTTTTCACCATCAAGGCTGCAACTAGCGCCATTTGTTGCGGTAAAGTCTCATCGTTATAACTTTGAAACGTCAGGCGTTTGTCGATTTCCAACGACGCGAGTACCTGATGATTTTGATCACTAATACGCGCCTTGACGATGCTCTGCTCACCCCTCATCGACAACAAGCCCTGAACGGCGTCTTTAATGTCAGTCAGAAACGACGGTACAATATCACCCCAACCCGCTTCTGACAGATCGCTCAGCACATCATCATCTGCCTCAATCGCAAGACGCAATATTGAGCTGGAATCCGCTGACTCATAAACAGCTACTTTACCGCCATCTTCAAGGGTGACATCACCTTGATGATTCAGTTCTTCATCGTACAACCCTAATTGCAGATTGCTTTGCCAAACATCGGTTTCTTCTAATAGCCAATATTGTTTTTTATCGGCGATTAATTCCACGGCGCGCTGACGATATACCGCCCAGCTTGTTAAAAGAGCAATACCCACAAAAAACAACAACATCAATATTTGTCGAAATATTCGATCGATTTCAAGGCTAGCAAGATAATCAGCGTTCTGTGTGAGGCTCACCGACAAAAGCAACGCCAGCATCACTGACAATCCTCGGGGAATAGACCAGTGTTTATAGTTGATCTGATAGGATGAACTTAACATCGGCTCACATGCTGCAGAACGACGCGGTGTTGATATCCAGCCCGGCTGCAGAGTTTGAGTATTAAAGCTGCATCGCACATTAGTAGCCGACGCTGCCGAAGCAGCATCATTACAAGCTATGACCGCACCCGCAGTTCTTGAGATCCCAGCATCCGCTATTGGCGAAGGCTTCTCAACAAACACACGCCGCTGCACCCCGCTCTGCCATGCTTCAGCGGTAAACTGCAGCTGTATTTCGGTATTTAGCCCTGCCTCGAATAGTTGATGATTCAGCGCTCGAGCAGACAGCCAATCAAGATTTTTTCGTACGATACATGGTTTCGCTGCTTCAGCGACGTCACGTAATTTGGATGATAATTGATTGTTGCTAATGGCTTGCTGAAGGCGTGCTTCATCGATGAAACGACTGCTGCCATCAAATCGAATTTTGTACACACAATGATCAACTGCGTTCGCTTGAGGATGGTTTAGCGAGCTCATAAACGCGCACGCCATTTACCAATGGTTATTAAAACAATACCGATCAAGCTGATTAACCAAGCATAAGGTACTGGCTCTAACGCCTGAAGCAAAGCCAATCCAATAATCACAAAGGCAAGGCCAGCCACCCAAATGGTATTGGCTTGGCGTAAAGTGTTACTCACAATGTCATGCGATTGAGTTTTAGATGATGTAGAGGAGGACACGACTTGCTATTCCTTTAGACAACCTGATTTTCGGATGATATCAAATTAGGTTGTTAGAATCTAAGTGCAAATCCAGTGCAAGACACAACGCTCTCAAGCTGCGTTTTACGACTTAAAACGATATCCACCGAATCTTATGTTTTCTGAAAGGTAACAGGTGGCATTGATAATTGGGTGATGCAAAATAGATTTTTAATCAACGATACGAAACATACTTATTTTGTTAGCTTCGGTAATTCGTACAACTGAGATTTCGCATCCACTTAAGTGAGCCTCATGAACAGACATGAGGCCACTTACGGTAACTCAAGAAAACAACTGCTCCTCTAACGTCTTACCGTTAATCAATGCTCGATACGGCCACTGATTACTGGCGAGCGTCTGCAGCACTTTAATATCCATATCACTAATTTGCTGACGGTTGTATGCAATCAATATCTCGTTATTCGCAGATTCACTAACCGTTGCCACCCCCGCAATCTGCTGCAATGCAGCAATAACCGCATCAAGCTTGCCAGGCATCAATTGCAACGTTAGAAACGCCTGTTGATTCTGATCTGGCACTACATGAATATCTCGCTGCGTGAGTTCGCCTTGCTCCAAATACAAAACCGTTTGGCAAAGACGCTCAAGATCTTGCAGGTTGTGAGAGCTGATAACAAAGGTGGTTTCGTCAGACAATTTCGCAATCTGCTGACGAATATTACGCGCGTTTGCCGGGTCGAGACCCGCAGTTGGCTCATCGAGCAATACCAGTTTCGGGCTACCGATCAGCGATTGCGCGATCGCTACTCGCTTGCGCATTCCGTGGCTAAGCATACCCGGTAAGCTAGTGGCTGCATCCGTTAAATCCATCAGCTCAAGTACGCGGGCAGCCTCTAACTTAGCGGAAGAAACAGAAAAACCCTGTAGCTCGGCAAACAGTGCCAACTGCTTTCGTACACTAAATGCAGGATCAAGTTGCGCATCCTGAGGCAATGCAGAAAGCTGACCAAACAAGGCACTATCACCCGGTTTGTGGCCGAGCACCTGAAGTGAACCAGAAGTTGGGCGGATATAATCGCAGATCAAGCTGAGTAACGTTGTCTTACCCGCCCCATTTGGCCCAACAAGCGCAATGGGCGCGCCAGCTTCACACTCAAACGTCGCGGCTTTTAACGCCTGCTTACCGCTATAAGACTTACTGAGTTGCTGACATTGAATCAACGTACTCATAGCTCAGCTCCTTTTATCAACCAGCGACCAATGGCAAGAAACACCAATGTTTGTAACAGCGGGATATAAGCCAGATTGAATTTGCTGAGCCCTTCGAGCTCTTTCAACTGATCAAACTGCAACCCCGGCACTAGGTATTCCAAAACCGACAACGCCGGAAAGTAATGACTTACCCCAGCGATAATGCCCGAAGCCAACACCCAAATTAATGCGCCAAGTACCGTAGCCTGACGGCTAGAGCTCATTTTTATCGACAAACACGCCATCAACCCGAGAAATGGCAACACCGCGATCCATACCTGAAGCGCGAGTAGACTCAATTGCATCAGCGCATCAAAACTGCCGCCATACCAAACGCTCGCCATCACAACGGTGCTGACCAAACTAAACAAAATCAGCACGCCTGAAATCAACCATTGGGCAATAAAACGGCCGAAGAATATGCTGTCTCGTGAACTTCGCAAAGCAAGGAACCGCAAGGTGCCGCGCTGCTTATCGCTACAGGTTTGGTTAGCTCCGGTAAAAATGCTTAATAGCGGGAAGATAAACAAGCAAAAAACAAAATACGTACCCCCAACATGCTCAACCCAATCAAAACCTTGCTGCCCATTTTGAAGCACAAATTCGCTAACAGATAAAATGCCAAACCGGAGTAACAACAGCCAAAAGACAATAAAACTCGTCAGGTATAACCAGCCTTGTTTCAGGGTAAACAGACGCGTAAATTCCAAACGCGTTAGCACTGAAACATGCATTAAAGGATTCGGGGAAGATATTTGCATAGATGTTGGCTCTGTGTGATTAACGCACGTCCGGTTGCGTGGCCTGGCTTAGCACAAGAAACGGCAAATCAATTTGCCTCATACCCAGTGCAAGGGAATTTAGGATTGTAACAAAACGCGCCACATTTCAAAGCGGCAAGAGATCTTCTTTAAAGAAACAAAAAATAGACCTTTAAACTCGCGGGACATTTTATCGGTACCGCTCCAACACCACGCCCGCGGCCTGCAAACTTTCAGCAACTAACCACCCAGCGTATGCATCATTGCCCGCATACACGATTTGTCGATCAGTGAGAGGAAATTTACTCCAATTCGAGCGTTGCGACGACTTTATCAAACGTTGCTGAAATAACATTGCCACTGCTGCCCGCGCGCCAACCTCGTTCTTGAGTTCACCCACCTGTTTCAACACTCGCGCCAAATCCACCATGGCAGCGGCTTCAACAGCGTATTTTTTACGGAACAATCCACGATCACCTTTTAACCCAAAGCCCACTTTAAGCACAGATTCATCACAGAGAACTTCCAACGCGAAATCAACACCCGGCATAAAATGCGGTGTAAACAGAAAAGCATGATCTCCTACCGCCAATTGAATAACATGCGGGCCATTAGACGTCTCACCCTTGTTAAAGGTCGGTTTGCTTTCAGTATCGAAACCAATAAACGCCTTACCGTTGAGCATTGAACGGGCGCGCTGAAGCGCATCTTCGTTATCAACGACTGTAATTGCCGCAAGACTCAAGCCATCAAATATCGGCATACTCGCGATGGTTTCTTTGCTGGGCCGAGCCCAAGAGGCAGAATGATTGGGTGTAATAACAAATTCCTCGATGCAGTCGAATGGGATGGAATAGTATGAAATGCCGTTGGTTTGATCAAAAGTCGACGCGAGCTGGTCGCTTTCTGGGAGACAATGGCTCAAATCAATCGCTCGAGATCAACAACCGAGATCAACAACCGATAAATGGGTTTCCATCGCATCCATTGAAAAAGCAAAATCAATGCACAATCCCATACCCGCAAGGCCTCCCACCCTTACGCCAACGGCAGTACCGCCTTGAGTTTATCTAATTGCTGCTCCCGCGATTGAATATCGCGATACGAGCGTTTGTACACCGGCCGTAAGTGCTTTTTCAGCTGCTGAAGCACAAGCTTATTATCGACACCCTTAAGCGCACAAAACATGGCGAGCGCATAAACACTGTGGTTTTCTGATAACGTTGCCTGCCGATTCTCAGCCGCGTTATAGCAGCTGCCGCACCCACCTTTGAAGGTGTAGGCCGTATTGGCCATCAACAAACCGAAACCCATCATCACGGCGATAATTTCAGTCGCCTGCGCGGTATAAGCCTCACCACCGGGCACCGCCAATTGCGATTGAAACAACTGATGCTGCGCCAGCAAGTGCGCGTAGCTTGAAGCCAGCGCATCGGGTTTATTGATCTGCTGCGGCTGATAACTCAGCGTTAACGGATGATAATCCGCATTATAAGCCGTTACCTGCGCACTACCGCCGCGTTTACCCGTCACAAGCTGCTGCTGAAGCGCAACTGGCTGAGGCAAAAAACGCTCCGGTTCAACAAACTCAAACGGCCAATGCTGCAAACCCGCATGGGTTTTTACGCTTTCGAAGATGCCCTTGGCCATGGCATTAGCACTATCAAAAGACCCAGGGAAGAAACGCTCCTCTGGCAATATCAACTCTGTCTCATACTGAAAATACTTGGCATCAAAGTTCTCCAACGCCCAAGCAAATGTCGAAAACATCCAATCAATACTGAACTCATCGATGGGTGCAGATCGTTTAAACAGTGCAAACATCTTTTACGTCTCTCATAGTGCTGCAGTAAATCGAGTGAAAAATGCATTCTACAATAACGCGAGACAAACATTCATCACAGGTGGCTGCGAGAAATAGTGGCTATCCATCGATGAGCGTGCGTTAAAGCTTGATCTTTACTGAGTAAGCAGCAACATCGCTATTGAAACATCTAGTGGGATAAACATAACTGTGCCTACGCTTGGTGTAGTTCATCGCACACCTGTTCATCAAAGTGCTTCACCTTTCTTTTTTACCTTAGCGGCTAAGCCATACTAGTTATCAGAAAAAACTAACGTTTTCGATATGAACGACTTGCCAGAACATAGTAGAGAAAGACCTTATATCTCACTCTCAAGCGCTTTCACAGCCCTACTCACAGTCGCATAGCTAACGCCAAAATGCGCCCCTACCTGAGCAAGCGTGTAATGGCCACTCAAGTATGCGTGCGCCAATGCCTCATTTCTTGACGCATATCTATCCTGAAAGTACGTTAACGGCTTCGGAGGTGATTGCTTTTGAATCTTGGGAACACCGGCAAGTGGTTGATCAGGCAGTAGCTTGCATTGCATGTCTTCAACGAACGTATCACTGCCCAAATAAATCTGATTCTTCAGCTTTTTCCATATCGGCGGCTGGCCTTTACCTTCTTTCACAAACTCTCGCCAGCGCAATATGGCATCACGCTTGCTCTGCCCGAACGCTGCAAGAAAAACAGAGTCAGGCCTTAAATGTCACGTAGCGTTATCAACAGCAACTTCCGGCAGATCTAAGAATTGGTCAAGAGCCAGCTCAGGCCACAATCAGGGGCAGGTCTTACATTTCAAATACCCAGTGAAATATCCAAGCCATGCAGGTTGAAATTTAAAGACATAGCCAATATGTTATGCCTCTTTCCCTATCTACAGGGACGATTTCAACAGAGGTTATTTTGGAGTAAAAATGGCTAGGGATATTCTTTCACTTATTCTATGTATAACGGCGCTTGTTAGCACTCAAATGGTTCATGCGAAGATATACAAACACGTCGATGCCAATGGAAACGTTTTCTATTCTGACAAAGAGCCAACGTCAGCTGAGCAAACACAAGTTCTCGATATCGACGGGAATAACTCATTCACCCTGAATAGAAAGAAGCGCGTGATTATCGGCCCCGCTGATTTGAAAATTTTGACACCCAAGGGGCTGTCAACTCGCCCCATTCATGTTTTCCTGCCAACAATGAATGAGCTGCAAGACGCCCAACAAGATTTCAAGATCGGGAAGTACTTTTATGGCAAGGAGTGCACCGGTCCGAGCAACATGAATTATTCGCATATTGAAGGAGTACACTCTCGCTTTTTGCCAGATCAGAGACAATTACTAAGCTCTGTTATTAAAGGTCTTAGGAGTCGTGGCATATCTAGCCAACCACAGGTATCCAAGACGCTCGGCGAAAACATTAGAACTGAAGCGTTACTTATCGAACCCAGTATTGAATCAATTTATATAGAGGTGTGCGGCAAGACCCTCGGACGCGACAGAAATTTCACTCAGCTCGATGGCACTGACTTCAAGAGCTACAAATTTAGCTACGCCATGATAGAAGCAAATATCAAATGGCGCGTTGCGAATCTGTCAGGAGAAACACTAGGCATATATCAATCAGAAGGGTTTGGCGAAACAATAGAAAAAAATCGAGCTTCGGCGGATCATATGGTGAGTGGTGTTTTTCAAAGAACCGTTGAGAACTCAGCCAAGAATCTGTTATCAGATCCATCCTTTACAGAACACGTATTTATAGAAAAAACCGAGACGAAGCCGATTAAAGCAGAGCCTGAATCAATGTTCAGCTTTCAATCTACGATTCTCTTATACACGATTGCCTTCATACTGGTATTAGTGCTGCTTCAAAGAGTTGTCACCATTCTTAACCGATAATGTAAAACATGGGTGATAGTGCTACGCCGTGTTGTGTGTAGCACTGCCTCAATTACCTCAATGGTAAACACAGCCGATTTATCGCATTGCTTCACAAATGGGCAATGAGGCAATAACGCCTGCATAACATGAAACGAAAGTAAACGCACTTCCGGCAGCCAGCGTTGCTACCCTGAAATATCAACAGCCCACCTACTTCACCAACAAAGCAGCACTGCCGTTTGCAGTCACAGGAAAAAACCGCCCCTCGACTTGAACTATGCTAAGGAAAAACGGGGTCAGGCCTTACATTTCACAGTCAAACGACCTCACTGTCCTTGCACTTGAAACTCAACACTGCATCGATCAGTACAGTTCATCCCAACCTTCGACTTCGTAATAGGCCAGAGAGCCTTCTGCATTGTTTTTGCAATCAATGAGGATCTTATTGATGAAATCGTCATCGACATCAAGCTCGCCAGGAATCACTATGCGGACGTGGATCTTACCCATAAAATTACGATCAACTTTATCTTCCAGATAACCCTGGCGAGAACCAAAATACAAGCCAATTTTTACAACTAACCGCTCACGAAACGTGATTCATTTGTCGCCATTAGCAGGATAAAGCGTCAAGCGGGCAATACCGGATTTTGAGTCAATGTGACGTTCATAACTACATATAACCGATCGGAAGCATGCCAAATGTAAGGCCTGACCCCGTTTTTGATGTATGCCTGAGAATCAAACCTGAAAAGCCGTCATCCGGTCGACGATACCCCCATGCCATTCTACTGCGCACGTGTTCACGCTAAGGCACTATAAGTGAGAGGAGAGATCATAGAAGATGAATAAATCCATAAGATCGGTATCCGCCTATACTCAAAGCCACACACACGGGGAAAAGAATGATCAAATGCCCTAGCCAGAGTAGTGAATCCTCCTCATTTTCGATATCGTTCTGTAAATCGCTATCCACTTCCTTATCCGGCAGGCCATCATCTTTCTCTGGCCACAAAAACATCACTATCAGTGAAAAAATACCAAGCGCAGATACAGCTAAATAGGATTTTTTCATGACTGGATCGGTTAGCGGATAAAAGTACAACGCCAAAACAATTGCTGCACAAAGAAAAGTAACCATTGTCGCAACAGAACTAACATCAATCTTGGTTTGGCTTTCGTTGTTCTCGAACAGCATAGAAAAGCACCACGCCATCCAGATAAAAAGCAAACCGCCCCACCATTCGATCTCAGTTAACATGTGACGCCCTCGCTTTCATGTTTTTCTTGCTTATCTGGATTCGCGCCATCATCTTTCATAAAACTATCGTCATCATCACTGACAGATGAATTTAGTTGCATGACTTGATAAATAGGCAATGCAACTACCGCTACGATAGTTAAGCAAATCCACAACCATATTCCTTTGAATAAAAGAATGGTCATCACACCAAATAACAGAGCTTGCGCAAGTCCTCTAATCGCTGCACTCACTACTAGGGCAGATTTTACTGCCTCGAACGGATTCGTACCAGATTCAGATGCTACTTTACTCAAACCGCTTATCGCGTTAACAAGCTCAGCGGCTTCTTTCTGGTTTTTAGCTTCATCCTTGATCAATCGGCTGAGTTTTTTCGGACGTTCGTAACCGTCGTCATCAAGCTCATCGTCTTCAGCTTCAAACGCATTCGCTAGAATACTCTTAATTCGAGGATAGCGTTCATACAAACTCGCTTTGTCGACCAAGCATTTATCCATAAAGTGAAGCTGTTGAAACTCACCTACCTGATCATAGAAAGTTTCAATAGTCGCAGCGATGATGCCAATATCGAACAACGACTCAATGACTTGAAAAGGAGGAATATCACGAGCACTCGTTTCAAAATCAATACAGAGGTGCGTCGGCTCAGGGATGACCTCTTGATTAAACCAGTTATTATTCCAAACCTCTTCAAAACTAACGCTCAAAGCAAGCTGCATTTTTTCGATCTGATCGGAATTGCCTTGTTCTAGTGATTTGAACAAACGAAAGACATCCTTGTAGATCTTTTGATCATCGAAGAAAAGTAAGAGCCTGTGAGCATTTTGCGACATACCTCTAACATCCGTATTAATTCTTAAAACCGTATTCTTTCATAACCATCACAGAATAAAAAGGCACCAAAATTTGAATATAGAACCTTTTTTCGCCGTTTCGTAAGAACTGCGCTATATGAAATTCGACAGATGTATTTGGTCTCTCGGATCTAAAAACCATGCGTCACAGAGATATAAATATCAATTCGAAGGGTTGAGTCGAATAGCATTCACCTAAGCACTTCGCAGCCGTTTAATGCAGGCGGCTCATCTCGTAATTTACTGTTTTTTGGCTATCCGTTGGAGCCGGAACGTGCAGATCGTGAGGCACAACAACTTACTTCGCATGAATATGGTACGTATGAACGGTTGACCCGTAACTGCGAAGAGCTTTCGGCATAGAATTTGATTGCTGAATAAAACAGTGTGAACAGCGCGTATTCTGAAGTCACTTTTACCGAGAAACATTTTGCCGGGCACCATTCAACTCACACACCCTCCCGCTAATCCGCCGAACGGCAGCTCTTCGAATCGTTGACGTGTTTAAGTACCGTTTAAGATGCAACTTTACCCGTGGGTATAAAACCCCCAGAAAAATGGAATCAGAGGGCTACCATCGCTGACTAACTGAACTGTTTGCGGGAATGATATCTTACACATAAACAGCGACGGACCCACGCATAGGCCCTCGCTAAACGATAGTTTTACGATTCGGCGGAATTGCAGGAGACCTTTTTATGCCTTTAAGTCTTACCGAATGTTTAGATCGTGTTGCAAGTAGCGATTTTATCCATCAATCAGAATGCCACGCGGTTGCGCAGTCTGTTTTTGATCTTCTCAGCCAGGGCGATATTGAATCTGGCAACTCTTTGAGATCGTTAATTGAATCATTGAAAACAACAATGAACGTACCGAGTGTTTATAAAATTGATTACAGCTTGCATCAGCTGGTTGGGCATTCATTTGTACTGATTCAGCATATGACCCACATCGCGTTACTACAGTCGTTCGGCAACGGATATACCCTCTCACAATGGTTGGAGCGAGACGCCACCCCCAATATTGCGGATATCAAATTCTCACCCACGTACAAGTATTCCAAGCACACTATCAGCAAGTTTCTTAATTTGCTGGAGTACGAGCTATCTCCGCCCTTTTCCGATGCTGAGAGCTTTATCGAGACATTTAAACGGATGTTTGGTGGTAATTCTCGTACAGGGTTTGTATTAAGAAGTGGCCTAGCTTCCGGGTTTATAACCGATGATTCATGGGGATGGAGCCGAGCTAAACTATAGCTATATCGTTATGTTTGGCCTCTTCCAGCAACGCTCGATCAAGCCGACTGCTAAGAACTTGCTGGTTCACACGCATCACTTTGGCATCCCCCCTCAAGAACATTGAGGCCGCGACTGCACGAGTTGCGTTAACGTACGTCGTGCATAAACAGCCATCGAAAAATGCTGTTGGTATGCCATTGTGAAAATTTAACGCGCTAGCGGCACAACAACATCGGCAAAAAGGCACACTGACAATTTTTTAAAAATTACTTCTTCCGCCACTGCATTCCCTCACGGCAGCGATATCACGCCGCTGAATACCCCCGATACGAACAGAAGTCACATTTCTGCCAACCGTCTCAAATAGGGCGAAACTTGCCACGACCTCACAGCATCGAACATTACGCGTTTCAATCGTATTAGGAAGTTCACCCACTTGTGTAGCGCGTTTATCGAGATGCACAGTGTTACTGAATTTGTTGCGTAGGCCACTGGAGTTCACTGAAGCAAAAAACCTCTAGCTTTCGGATCACAGGGTTGTGCATCAGCGTCTCCCCCATCAATTGCGCACAATCAGCCGCGCCTCATACGAAACGCGAATTCACTAAAAGACGGAACACATTTGAGGAAACTGTTATGGAAAAAGTGAATGTTATGATTGCACGTACCGTGCTTATTTTATTGTCTTCACTTCCGATGGCTGCCATGGCCGGGAAACCGGTGATCGCTGGTTACTACCTAACCGGCCCAAGCGACGTTACCGGCGGCGAACGTTACGCCTCCCTAGAAAACTTAGAATCACTCGCATCCAATGTCAGCGACCGCGGTACAAACTTCAACCGGCTGATCTTATCCTTCGTTCAACCCTCCTTGGCTTACTACCGACCTGAAGCCAATTCACTACAGTGCACAGGATTGTTTGGGCTCTACTGCGACAGCCAACCGGATGACAGTACATATAACACCGAGAGCTTCTATCGACTAAAGGCCGCCATTAGTACATTGAAAGCGGGTGGCGTAGAAACCTATCTCTCTGTGGGGGGCGCAGCTTATAGCTGTTCACCTGAATATTACGACATTACCGTCGGTGCAAAAGATGCCTGCGGGCCCGCCGACAAAGAATACGATACCTTCCCTAACCCGCTCGACACCCCATCAAGGTTTGATAACACGTATAGCCCCGAACTGGCGCGTGAAAGCTACACAAAACTGGTTCAAATGGTGTCAAACCTCGGTGCTAGCGGCATCGATGTTGATTACGAAGAAGCGTGGCACGCAGACATCAACGCCTACGAATGGCGCATTACGCCAGACAACGTTGAGCCATCTCCCGGCATCACCTACATGACAACCGAAGAGCTACTCACACAAGGGCAAGGCGATCAGGTATACGACGATGATCATAATCTTGTGATTGCCGGCACACCCCGAACAATGCCAGATACCGTGGATAAATTTGCTGCAATTCTTCGCGAAATCGACACAAACATTGACGCCGCCAACGCAGATTTGAAAGTATCGATTGCAGTACCCGCAGTTGGGGCAATTCCAACAATGTCCGCCAACTGGGGAACCAACGCACAAACCGTTAGCACCTATGGCGGCGCGTGGTATGGCGGTAATCTCTACGGGCTTATCTACAATACCGCGTTGTTGTACCCCAACGAGTTGGATACAGTAAATTTCATCGGTGCGATGACTTACGACCTATCATCAACCGACTGCGGCGCTGCCAACGGAACATTCATTCCCTGTGCGTTAGACCAGCAGGTAAGGTTCTATTGGGGCACATTCCTCTCTTGGTTGAGAACTGGCGCATACGCCATACTGCCAGACGACACCTTGGGCTCACCGGAGCACGCTCTAGTCAAAGGCGCGCCAAACTACGCACAATCGTCAATTCAACCGAAAAAAGTACAAGTAACCGCTGATTTCGCCATCGGATTGCTCTCAGGCCGGCCTGGCTGGGGGGATATGATCATGGATCACGAACAACTCAGTGAAATACTCAACAGTGCCAAAAACACCGGATCGAACAGCATTATCTTGTGGGATCTCTTCAAAGACGTTCGCTTCGATGAATCCAACGGCGGATGGGATGACAACTGGCCCCGCCCCGCCGAAGTGTTGAAACAATCTTGTAAAGTGATGAAGTTAGCGTCTGCGTCGCATAAAAAGTACAAGTGTAACGCGGATGTTTTAGAAACAAAGCCGGTGCGGCAAGCAACCAATCCAAAACGTGATTAACCTATAGGGGGTCTCTAAAAATGGGCGGATCAGCAAAAAAGCCGTGAACAGATACCGAACACTGCCGACATTGCTGATGCGCTCATGAAGCCCCCCCTTAGTTGTTGCCGGCGCTGTCGAATAACCGAGGGATGCAACAATCAGATAACGCCGTCTTGTAACAAGCTTGAACAGCATATGCCTGCAGGGCTACGAGCCGTAGATTTTTTCTGCCTGCTTAGCGTGATGTACCTCTAACAGCTGCCTGACATAGTCGGGGCTTTTAAAGTTGGCAGTATTAATCTGCCAGGAGGGTTTCAAGTAAGTTATCTATTTCACTTTTCAGTGTTTTATCTTCAATTTTGTTGGCGCTAATTTTTGCATCTTGCAAACGTTCTATCGCCAAATCAGTTTGCCCCAATTCAATGTGCAGAGTAGCCATGGTAAATGCGATTGACGACATATAATCCTTTGAATTAATAGCGATCGATTTTTCTAGAGATTTTGCATAAACACCCAAGGCCTCATCTAAATCTTCAGTAAAGTCAGCAAGTGTTTCCCACTGTACGGGGTGATCTTTATCGGTATTTTCGTTATCAATGCAAATCGCCTTTAAATCGGCATAAAGCGAATCAAAAGTCTCCCTATCTTCTCTATTGGCGGCCTCCATGAGCTCCCCGGCTAAATCATAAACCGCTTTGTATATCTTGGTATTCATCATCACTCATTGCCTTTATCGTCAACGATACAAACCCGTACAATGGTCTATCCGTTTCAGCGCTATTAAGAGCTGGGGATGGTATTTCAGTCACGGTGGAATATCAATCGTTGCAAGATACCTACAAACTCGCGCATGCAACCGCCTTGCGCTTGATCACTCATTTATCGGCCAAGTCGATCAATACATAGCCACGCCTTTCGCCCAAACACATGGATTCCGATGATTCCCCACTCAAAATGCTAAAAATCAGTGCCAACACTCGGTACAATGCGCGGCAAATGACGTCATCACCGCGCTGACGCACGAATTTTTCGAGGGCTTGCCGCTCAAAACGGCCAGGCCACACAGGAGATCCGACGATGAATATCGATTTACAAACTCTACCCACCACGCTTGATGCGCTCCATGTGGGCCTGGCAATTTTTGCCGTTGTATTTTTCATCCTGTTTTTAGTGAAAGGCAAAGGCAGCAACGCACAAGCGCCTGCGCCACAACCACAGGCACCGGAAAAAACACCCGAGCCAAAAACCGTTGCGCCGACAAAAACTGCACCAGCGCTTAAAGAAGCCAGCCCTGATGCGGCCTTACAATTACTGACCTTATTGCAACAAGAAGGCCGATTCGTCGATTTTATCCAAGAAGACCTTACCGCCTACAGCGATGCAGACATCGGCGCGGCAGCACGCGTCGTGCATGAAGGCAGCAAAAAAGCACTCAATACACACTTTACCCTTGCGCCGATTCGTAGCGAAGACGAAGAAGCACAAGTCACCCTGAACGAAGGTTTCAACGCCAGCGAAGTGCGTTTAACCGGTAACGTGGTCGGTGAAGCACCGTTCACTGGCGCACTGGTACACAAAGGCTGGAAGGTAACCGCATCAAACCTGCCGAAAATCGCTGACGGCCACGACACCCGCATCATCGCACCGGCGGAAGTTGAACTATGAGTGACGCTAGCAACACCCGTTACGCTGTCGGTATCGATTTAGGCACCACACACTGTGTGATGGCCTACGTCGATTTACGCGAAGAAAGCGACGCAGAGCCTGCGGTAAATACGCTGGCCATCCCGCAAGTGACACAGCCTGGGCAAATTGAATCGCTGAACCAACTGCCATCATTTATCTACATGGCGCATGAATCCGAACTCAATGCGAGCGAGATGGTGCTCCCGTGGAATAACAGCCCTGAAACCATCACCGGCGGTGCTGCACGATTCCTCGGCAGTAAAACGCCGATCCGCTTGGTCGCATCGGCCAAAAGTTGGCTGTGCCACAACGGCGTTGATCGCCACAGTGACTTTTTACCCGCTGGCAGCCCGGAAGAAGTGAAAAAAATCTCGCCGATGGAAGCCACGTTTGAATACCTGCAACATCTGCGTGATGCGTGGGATCATCAGTTTCCCGATGCGCCACTGGCCCAACAACAAGTGACGATAACCATCCCCGCCTCGTTTGACCCTTCCGCGCGTGAACTCACCGCAGAAGCCGCGGAATTTGCAGGCATTGAGCAGCTCACGCTCCTCGAAGAGCCGCAAGCTGCCGTTTACAACTGGCTGAAAACCTGCGGCGATGATTGGCGTAACCAAGTGAACGTTGGCGACATCATTCTGGTTGTGGATGTTGGCGGCGGTACCACGGATTTATCTTTAGTGGCTGTGAGTGAAGATGATGGCAACCTCACCTTGAATCGTGTTGCGGTGGGTGATCATATCTTACTCGGCGGTGACAACATGGATCTCGCCCTTGCCTACCGTGTGAAAGCCAAACTGGCCGCCGACGGCAAAGAGCTGCAACCGTGGCAAGTTCAAGCCATCGTGCATGCGTGCCGTGATGCCAAAGAACAACTGCTGGTCGACAACGACACACAAGCTGTGCCAATCGTTGTGCCGAGCCGCGGCTCGAAACTGCTGGGCAACACACTGCGCGGCGAACTCACACGAGAGGAAGTACAACAAGCGTTAGTTGAAGGCTTCTTCCCTCAAGTTTCAATTGATGAACACCCGCGTGCAGCGCGTCGTTCGGCCCTCAGCCAAAAAGGCCTGCCCTATGCACAAGACCCTGCGGTTTCGCGCCATCTTGCCGCATTTTTAAGCCGCCAAGCCGATGCCGCCGATGATATCTTCGGCAGCAGCAACGCTGCGGATACGGGCGGCATGGCAGACATGGCGGCTGACCCATTGGCCGGGTTTGACGCTCAACCAGCGGCAGACTTCATCAAACCCAGTGCCGTGCTGTTAAATGGCGGCGTGCTCAAGGCACCGCTATTGGCCGAACGCACACTCGGCATCATTAACCAGTGGCTACAAGATGCCGGCGCAGCGCCTGCCCGCCTGCTGGGTAAAACCGACTTGGATCTCGCAGTGGCCGCAGGCGCTAGCTACTTTGGCTACGCCAAACAAGGTAACGGCGTGCGCATTCGCGGCGGCCTCGCGAATAGCTATTACGTCGGCATTGAAAGTGCCATGCCAGCGATTCCTGGCATGGAACCTCCGTTAGAGGCCTTATGTATTGCCCCCTTCGGTATGGAAGAAGGCACTGAAGCCGCCGCCGGCAGTGCAGAATTCGGCTTAGTGGTTGGCGAACCAGTGCACTTTCGGTTTTTCGGCTCTAACACACGCCGTCACGATCAAGCCGGCGTACAGTTAGACCATTGGCAAGATGGCGAACTCGAAGAGCTGCCTGAACTGCAAGTTACCCTCCCCACGGAAGGCCGACGCGCGGGTGAAGTGGTACCTGTGCGCTTGAGCGCAAGCGTGACCGAAGTGGGCACGCTCAAGCTTGAAGCCATTGGCATTGATGCTGACTCAGACAGTGAAACAAACGACACACCACGCTGGCAAATCGAACTCAACGTGCGCGACTAAAACGCACCGCACCGATTCAAGGGATTAACTGCACAATAATGGCAACACAGCATAATTGTGCAGGCCCTATCTGCTTCCTATCCAGACAGCGTACTGCAACAGAAATACAAGAGACATCATCATGACGGCACAGCCACAGTTTTTAATCGGTATCGATCTTGGCACCACACACTGCGTGTTAGCCTATGCCGATTTACAACAGCCGCTCACTGCCGATAATTGCCAAATCTTCGACATCGAACAGTTAGTGGCACCTGGCGAAGTCGGCAAACGCCCACTGCTGCCCTCATTCCGATACCACCCTACCGCTGGCGAAATCGACGCTAACGACATGCTGCTGCCGTGGTCAGCGGATGCCGACGTGTACCTTCAAGGTGAACTACCGCAGGTTGTTATCGGCGAATGGGCACGCCAGCTCGGCGCCAAAGTGGATGGCCGCCAAGTGGTGAGTGCAAAAAGCTGGTTATCACACCCGCAAGTGGATCGTGCTGCTCCTATCTTGCCTTGGGCCGGTGCCGACGGCGTCGAAAAAGTCTCCCCCGTGTTCGCCTCAGCCAGCTACCTGCATTACCTGAAAAAAGCCTGGAACAACGCACACCCCAACGCACCGTTTGAACAACAAGAGATCGTTGTAACCGTGCCTGCCTCCTTCGACGAAAGCGCACGAGCACTCACCGTAGAGGCCGCCGAACTCGCCGGCTTAACCAATATCGTATTACTCGAAGAGCCCCAAGCTGTGTGTTATGACTGGTATGCACGCCAAGGCGATGCCGCCCAGCAAGCGCTGGCAAAAATGCGATTACTGCTGGTTTGCGATGTGGGCGGCGGCACGACCGATCTCAGCCTAATCAAAGTCGCCAAAGGCAAAGACGATCAACTCTCACTCACACGGATCGGCGTTGGCAATCACCTGATGCTCGGCGGCGACAACGTTGACCTCGCGCTTGCCCACCACAGTGAGCAGCAAATTAACGGCAAAAATTCCGCTAAAAAACTCAGCGCGTCTGCCCTGTCTCAATTGATTCAGCAAACCCGCCAAGCGAAAGAACTGTTACTCAGCGATAACGCCCCCGACAGCGCCAACGTCACCATTTTAGGCAGCGGCGCACGGCTTATTGGCGGTGCCAAGCGCGCCACACTCACCCAACAATGGGTGCGTGATATTGCACTCGATGGCTTCTTCCCGCTATCAGCGTTTGATCAACTGCCCAATACACGACGCAGCGCCGTTGTTGAATTCGGCCTGCCCTATGCTGCAGACCCAGCAGTGAGCAAACACATCGCCGCGTTTTTGAATGAACACCAAACTGCTTGCCGAGACGCTCTGAGCCTCACTAACGATACTGATCAAGCTGCAATACCTGATGCCGTATTATTCAACGGTGGCGTATTCAATAGCCCGCTGCTGAGCGCGCGCGCGCATACCGTGTTATCCACATGGGCGCAATCGCCCGTGCAAGTACTCGACAACAACAACCCTGATCTTGCCGTTGCCCAAGGTGCCGTTGCCTACGCCAAAGCACGACGCGGTGCACAGCTAAAAATCGGCGGCGGCTCGGCACGCACCTTCTTTTTGGCACTGGCCAATGATAACGACGACAGCCGCCAAGCCGTCTGCATCATGCCCAAAGGCACCGAAGAAAACCACGAATTGCACCTGAGTGACCGACAGTTCGTCTTGCGCCTTGGCCAGCCCATTCAATTCCACCTGTATTCAACCACCCATGATCACCCCTACAAAGCCGGTGAAATCATCACACTGAATGACGACGACATCAGCAGCCAACGCTTTATCTCACTGCCGCCGCTGGTTGTTGCCATGGATGCGGGGTTAGATGTTGAGATAGATAACGACAACGACAAAAAAGAGCAGGTGGTACAACTGGCCGCCAACCTCAGTGAAGTCGGTACGCTGCAGCTCGATTGCATCAGCAATACCGAACAACGCTGGCATGTTGCGTTTGAAGTACGCCAAAAAGCCGGCGCCCAAGCAAGCCCCGCCAACACCGATAAACTGCCCGACGGTTTTGATGTGATTCAACAAAAAATCGACGATGTTTACGGCGACAGCAAAAAGAAAGCCAACCCCAAAGCGGTTAAAACCCTGCGTGCCGATATAGAAAAACGCCTAGGCAAACGCGACAGCTGGGAAATCCCCGTGCTGCGCACCTTGTTTGATCAGTTTCTAACGAATGAAAAACGCCGCCGCCGCTCAGCCGCCCATGAACGCGTATGGTTTACGCTGGCAGGCTACGCCCTGCGCCCCGGCTTCGGCTACCCCGCAGATGAATGGCGCATCGAAAAAATTTGGCCGTACTACAAACAAGGGCTGCAATTCGCGCAAGAGACCCAGTTATGGTCTGCCTGGTGGATGTTTTGGGCGCGTGCAGCGGGTGGATTGAGCGACGAGCAACAACAACAGATCTTCAACGATGTGCGCCAGTACATTGATGCACAAAAGCTCAGCAGCCGTAAAACACAAGCCGATGGCAAGCAAAAATCCTATGAAGACATCGTCAAGCTCCTCGCCGCGCTTGAGAAATTACCGCCCACCGACAAAATCAACATGGCCGAAAGCCTGTTGAAACGGCTCGAAAAACCGGCTGAATCACAAAATAGTTGGTGGGCGCTCGGGCGTATCGCCACACGTACGCCCTTTCACGGTAGTGCCCACAACGTTATCGATAAAAACACCGTACAGCAGTGGCTTCCCGCCATATTGAACACCGATTGGAAGAAAAACCCTCACGCCGCCTTCTGCGCCGTGATGATGACACGAAAAAGCGGCGACCGCGTGCGTGATGTAGATGAACAATGGCAGCAACAAGTTGTAGAAAAACTCACCGCAAGCAAAGCACCCGCGAGCTGGATTGAGATGGTGAGCACGGTTAAAACACTGGATGAAGCCGAAACTAAACGCGTGTTTGGTGAAGCGCTGCCGATTGGGTTGCGGTTGGTTTCTTGAAGAGCGGTCTATTATCTTGGACGTGGAGCGAGTTAAACCCGGCCTTAAAAACGGGAGTTTTATCGGCACCGCCGCTTGTTGGCAAATCCATTGATGCACTACCCTCAGTAATTACTCGAATCAACACTGCGGTTAACGCTTGAACTCAGGAATGGCTCATCCAATATGCAGGCATAGTGCGTCAGTCTTTTAAAGGCAATAAGCCTTTATATCTGTAGAGTAGTCTAGCTGCTCCATCAACGGTCCATGGTTGTTAATTAAGATTTCGAGGTGTGAGCTTGTTAATTGCAAGGTCTTGTCTTGCTTGTTTTCCTTTTGGCGGCCGAAAAAAGATTTAGCTTTAGGGTACTTTTCTGCAAAGCCCGATACTTTTTCTTGCTGCTGTAGCGCTGTTAACGTGGATGCTTTAACAGCCAGTGCTATTCGATCGGGCTCGATAGCGATTCCCGAAAAATCTAACACTTTTATCAATGACTTTTCAGGTTTTCGGCATAAATCTTCGTAACGTATAACGAGCAAAGGAATAGTCTGTTGCTCAGTCCAGCTCTTTATATGTGTATTCCAGTCGCCTAGGTGCTGATATAACACATCGGGGTTACGTTTGGCTGCAATAGAGGCTGTCGTGTCACTCATAAAGTGAATGACTTCATCAATGCTGCTGTTTCTATGATAAGCGTATGAGGGAGCAACGTGTATTGGGTTGCGTACAAGATAAATCGCTCTCATGGGTGTCGTTTCTGCAAAAATAGCGTGCTCACTCTGGCCCGCTATATATTGATTGTGCACCTTGGAAAAATACGCATCGCTTTGAGCGTCATTAATGGCACCCACCCACCACCGACAATATTCTCTGCGGCAGCGTGCTAATTCTTGTACGGAGATATCATCGATAGAAATGCCTAAAAAATCTTCAAAATTCACTCGTCGATTGATGGAGTCTCCGAATGGCAGTTGATTAATATCTACGGGGGGTTCGCCATCAGACAAGTAGTTGCTTAATAATACCCGTAAATAGGTATTGCCTGATTTTGGGTATGAGGCCAGCCAATGCAGTGAGCTATTCTGTGAACGCATGCTGTAAACAATCCTCAAGCGTTTCTAACGACCAATGATTGTTCGGGCGCTGAATACCATAAGTATTTGTGCGTTTAACTAGCTGGGTTAATTCAGAAAAAATCTGTGCCTGCCCCTGTATTGCGTAACGAATTTTTTTGCGGTACAGCATTGCGTGTAGTGCTTTAATGGCAGCCCCACCTTCCAATTGCTCAATGGCATAAGCATCTGCTTCAGAGGGGATTACCTGCAGGATGCCTCTAACAGGTAACACTTCTTGATAGCTGTCGATTATTGGCACAATAAACTTGTTTTCACTTTTGACGGCTGTATCCATGCCTTTTGAATTGATGGATAACGATTGCATGCTGTCATCCCACAATCGACTGTGAGGGTAGCCAGGAACGATGTACAGCTGTCCGTCTCGTTCTGTGAGTACGGATATGTCATCGCTGATAAACGGGTAGCCTTTCTTATGCAAAGCACCAACAATCGTTGACTTCCCTACTCCTGATGCACCACCGAACAATAAGGCCTCACGACCAAACGCAATAGCACTGGCATGCAATACGATGAAACCGCGCTGATGCAGCAAGGCTCCCATTACCGAACCCAATAAGTGCGTATTAAATGCTTTAGCATCGCCATCATCAGCCATTTGATAAGTAATACGTTGGCCGTTTGTCACCAAATATTTGCCGACATCGGGGATACAGAATAAGAACTCATCTTCATTAACAGAGAACAACGTGGCTTTTTCTGTTACTCGCTCAAGCTTGTCAGGGACATTGGCCTGATTGATGTGTATATCCGTATCTTCACTTTCATCGGAGTGCTCCAGCTTCTGCAATGGCAAGGCAATATCTGAGCAGATAGAAAGGCCAAAAACAGAATAAAAATACATCATTCAATATCACATCCATCGTTTAAATTGATTGCTACTAGCACGTAGCGCTGATCAGTGGCAGTAAAAAGCAATACCCAGTGCTTTCAAGAAGTATCGTACCTATATCAGCAGTGTGCTTCCAGATCTATGCTGCTATTACGCTATAAACACAAGGTGGCAGTGTGAAATTGATAATGGATGCGGGGTACTCATCCCATCTACAAAAAACACTGTTTATACATCTCAGTATGTTGAAGCGTTTAACATTCTGGTTATAATACGCACAGGATTTAAATACTCTGATTATGGGATATGGATATGGGTACGGTAAAAACAGATAAAAAAACCACGGAAGCTCAAGCGTCACGTCGTACTTGGGAAGAGCCGGAAGTCAGCGAAGTACTTTCTGTTGCTCATAGTACAAAGGGGAATCCGATGCAGAACCAAAAGGGGTCTGAAACACCTGCCTACAGAAGTTAGTTGAATACTATTTTGCACCTCCATAGCCTCACCCGCTGCGGGCAATCGCGGGTAAGGCTAATTCCCTCGTCTTATTTAGATCGATCTTCTTTTTCCCAAACACTTATACAAATCAATGATCCTAGTATCAGTGCGGGTATTTTACTGGATGCTCAGGGCAACGGATTTGCTTGGACGGATGCACTGGGGCAGGTTGCTGTTTTCTACACGCATACTGACGATGGTATATGTGCTGCGTTCTCTTTAGCAAATTTGCAGTCTGCTGCCCCCGATCAACAGTGGGATCAACGCTATATTCACCATTATTTAATGGGGCAGTCTTCTGCCAGCCTTACCCCAACTGCATCTATTTNACGTTTGCCTGCAGCTTGTTTTATCTCTTTAGGCTCTGTAGATGCTGAAGCTGAACCGGTTATACCGCAATATTATTGGACGCCTAAGGCTAATCCACAACAAGCATCGTGCTCGTTAAATGATTGTGTGTCGGCTTTGGATCGTTTACTGCTGTCAAATATTGAGCACTCACTTAAGCATGCGCAAGGGAAGCGGATTGGCGTTAATATTTCCGGTGGCTTGGATTCTACATTGGTTGCTTACTATGTTACTCAATGCTGTAGAAAGCTGGGTTATGCTGATCCAATTGCCTTTACTTGGATGTCTGCCCCCACTGAAGAAAATAAAAATCATATTGAACATCGCTTTTGTCGACAACTAGCCGCTCAATTAGGGCTGCAATTGGAGTATTGCCCAACAAACACTCAGTATTTAGCGCAGGCGTTACAAGAAGATGTGATGCAGGGCCCGCACTCTTCAGTGTTAGTGCATGAAGTCCCGGTACTGGAGAGAGCAAAAGAGCTAAACGTAACTGAGATGTACCACGGATTGGGTGGCGATGAAGGTATTAGTTTTAACGGTAGGGGCTGCATGCCGAGCGTGCTTCGACATGGGCATTTATTGCAGTGGCTGCAGCTAGCCGCAAAACATTCTCCTTCTCTAAAGTTAACCTTGGCAAGTATTCCGCGCGCTCTTTTAGGTAATTATTTTCACCCACGTTCGTTACTACCTGAGTTGCGACCCCGAAGGGTGGGCTATTCGCTGACACCAGATATTCCGCTACCCAATTTTCATGATTTAACATCCTATATGGATAGCCGGGAAATTCAACGCTATTGCTTTTTGTATCGTGGCCTTATGCAGGATAGGCTGCAAGCTCAAGCGCAGATGGGGCAACAATACGGCGTACACTACGAGTATCCCTTGTTGCACCCTGATGTAGTGCAGGCCTCGATTGATTTTCCACGCTCTTTGATTTTTCAAAATGGCTACAGTCGAACGCTAATTAGGGCGCTTTTAAAAGGCAAGGTCGATGATGAAATTCGCCTGAAAGATAAGTTATCTGATGAGATTAGAAGTCATGACCTACAACTGGCTCTAAAGGAGATTCTTGATCGACTATATGCGCTTATCGAGCAAGGGTATGCGCCCGAGCGACGATCGTATGTCGATTGGAATAACCTATGTGAATACTGTATGAATCGAGGAGATATATTAGACACTCCTCACCCTAACCCTGGCAAGTTAATGAACGCTTTGCAGTTTCTACAAGTTGGTAAAGCCATTGCTGAATACTGGCCAGAATATTCCAATTCAATGAACGAGAAACATTGTGCTTAACCTTCAATCAACCATAGGTCGTAATCCAGATATTTTATTTAGCGATGTGGATCAGGAAATCATTTTGATGAACCTGGAATCTGGATCGTATTTCACTTTGAACGCTGTTGGTAGTGAAATATGGAATCTACTTGAGAGTGACATGTCCATTGATGCTTTAGTTAATGAGCTTATTACTCGTTTCGAGATTAGCGTGGAAGATTGTCAAAAAAGCGTGATGACTTATATGCAAAAGCTTATAGATGTTGCCGCAGTTTCAATACACTAATGGGTATAAGCTCAAGATGTGGCTTCATACTTCAGGTGGCCTGCAGCAAATAGACATTTGATCAACGCTAGACGGTCAACACCATCATCAACATAGGGTGACAAGCTTAAACAGCTAAAGACTTCTGTTGAATCCATTATTTGCTCAATTGATGTACGATAAGATTTTTTAAAAGGCAATATTTGTCTGTTAATTCGGACAATAATCCGATTTTGTTCTTGTACAACATCTTCAATTGCAGACACCTTAGAGAAATAACTTTCTGGGCTAATCGTGGGTAGGGTTTGAGCAATATGGTGACCGTCGATTTCACTCTGGACCGTTACTGGCATCATCTTGTTTCGTAGTTCTTGATTTTTGGATGCGTTAGAGAAAAAACCAATGGTAAAGTGTAGGGAGCTAGCATCAGCGCTCGATTCAGCATAATGCGGGAAGCTCTCAGGAATGTAGAGCATTTGCCCTTCGCTTAATTCGATATCGAGCAACGCCAATGATTTCGGCTCCGGTGAATAGACCTTCCAGCGTTTTTTACCATGTGTTTGCCAGACGATGACGTCATGATCATCGCTATGTAAACTGAGGCAGTTAGCTGAGGCTGGGGAATAATAGGCATTAACCCAAGCCTTACTACTTAATGTATCGGCTAATTCATACATCAATAGGTGCATGGGGTAATATGATGTACAAACATCATTAAAAATCAGAGACCATTGTTGTTGAATGTGGGTTCTTAGCCATTGTCTTGTACCCGACTGGCTGATCGCTTTGATGACGGATTCAGGTATTTTTTTTCCTTGTTTACATAAATTGTAACGCTTACCTTTTTTGGCTGGGTAACACTCGCAAAAATCAAGCAGCTCCTCAATCCCGATGCCAGCCGCCTTACATTGTGTATTGATGGCATCAATATGCAGTGGTTTTATACCATAATAATCGGTAAAAAAAGTCTCTTGGCCGACGGGGTATAAAAGATCGTCGAGGTTTTTGGGAAATAACAATGTCATGGCTTGGGCAAATAATCGTTAGGTTGTTAATTTAAATATTCATAGGAGAAAAAGTTCAGTAATTCAGTTTCTTGCTTGAGCTGCTGGTTAATCAGATTCAGTTGTTGGTCTGATAGGTTGTTGATTTGCTCAGTATTCATATTACGAATTGCCTCGTTATAGTGCTGCTTAACGGGGACGAGTGCGTTGTAATCAATGTCGTTTAACAGGGGACTAATCATCTGGATGCGCTTCGCGGCCTGCTCTGGCTGGTCACACAGCATTTCGTAACTAAAAAAAACACCGTCAGACGTATAGTGTTGAACGTTTCGCCGCTGTATTGCCAAGCAGCGAACGATGTGCTGCGTCGCCAGTTGAGTTGCAGTGTCGGTATCCATCGTGTGCCTTAACCTGCGGCATATGCCTTCTATACAGGCATAAGGATTACGTACCATAAATAAAAAACGTGAATGCTCAAAATGTTGTTTATATTGATCGATATAGACCAGTGATGCAGGCGATTTCTCAACAAAAATACTGGCATCAGGGCTGTTACTATAGGCTTGAAAGTACCATTGTTTCTGGGTTTTTACCCAATCGAAATTGTCGGCCAACCTCAGGCTTTTAAGCATTCTGGGGTTTGCAGCCCAAGTGAGAGGTGTTTTTGAACCACGTGTTTTTACGCCATGAAAGCCTTGCATAGCTTGCCCTTCACGCAATAAATTCCAGGTATGTTGGCTGCTCGCGAGTAGGTTTTTTAGCAATGTGGAGCCGCTATTGTTAGGGCAAATAATAAATAGATGCTGATTGATCTGTGTTGTTAATGGATGAGCTGCCCCAAAGTAATGCTTAGCGTTTGTCATGATAGCGTTAGATTTTTTCGAGTTTTTTATACGCTTGGCGCCATGCTCTTGTGGCGTTAAGGAATTCTGGTGTCATACGCTCAAGGTGCGATGTTTTTTTATGCCAGGGTTTTAGTGGCCCATTAAAATGTAATAACGCGACATCATTCAGAGCTACATTGGTCTGATCTTTGAACAGTGCTGCATGAGTTAACAGATAATTATAGCGGCTGCTGATAATTTCAATTTGATCTTCGAAATGGATATTCAATATCAATTGATCAGTATGGTCGGTTCGGACGTGTTGCCAAAAATCTATGCTGAGTTTATCGAGTAAGGCTTGGTAAATCGTATTATTCCTAAAATGCTCATTGATAATCATCAAGCCAGCGTTAAAGGTCGTAGAAATGCCGTCACTCTTAGTATCCATATTGCTTTGCTCGGCAAAGGATTGCCTGTCTCTTGTTGTGCCTCGGTAATGGCTGGCATCTGGGGCGGCAATCAATTTATCGCTGTACTGACAAATAGGCTGAATACTATCCAGAAATAAAGTATCGCTATCGACAAAGATAAGTTGTTGATAGTCACTTATATTGAAGCAATTGAGTGAGTAAAATCGAGCCTGACGATTTTTAAGTTCAGGGGCGTATTCAACAAGATTGCGAATACGCAATGTGAGCTCTGCATCTATTGGGCGGCACTGCAGATTAGTAAACCTATGGCTGAGTGCCGCAATGGATGAAGCGCTTAGGCTGCTATCATGCAAAACAATAATGTCACCGCTAAACCAAGAGTTGTGATGTAAAAATGAATCAATCATGACCAAGCTGCCATCAAGAAAGCAGTCTGTACTGACAGTAACTAATGCATTCTTTTGCATGATCTATTTTTCTCTAGCTTGCATGTCTTTAATGGTCGTCGCCATCAAAAACCTCAAAAACCAGGTGGACTCTATCTTCGTCACTATTGTTGGTAACGCTATGTCGAGCAAGGTTGTTGACCTCATAAGCCTTGCCTGTTTCTAGGTGAAAGCTTTTCGAGCCAATTTGCATACTGACATCGTTATGAGTCTTAAGCGGAATGTGTATTTTGTGTGTATATAGGTTGGCTCCAGCGCCATCAGTATGTGCATCAATGGATTGATGCGCATCCAATCGTGCTAGCATCGCTTTGGGGTAGATAGGATTTTTGAAACCATAAGCTTGCGTTATACTATCGAATACAGGTATCAGTTCAAATTTAAAGATTTCCCAGATAGGGTTGGAATAAAAGATTCGCGGATCCCGCATTTCTTTTATAAACCGAAAGATAATATGCTGGGTGTGATGGAAACATTCAAAGCTGTTTTCTTTTACGGCATTTTCTTTTTGCCAAACAGTTTCAGAGCAACGTTGGTAAATATGCTGAATAGCGCGAACATCAACAGAGCCTAGTTCTTTGATGTATTTAGGTTTTGCCACCTCAATTAACATAAGCATTGATTCCCTTAACGAGATAAAAACACCCTCTTTGGATGCTCTCCCTGTTGTGACCACTTGATGCCTTATCGTAGGTTATTATGCGAGATTTCTTAGCAAAGTTCATCTGCTTAAATCAGTAACTGAGTCGAGCTAAATGCCTGAGAATACCTCTTAAAACTGCGAACAGTTAATAGTAGACGCGCGCACTGGCGTATGAGCCCGACAATTCTCAGCCTGTTATTACCATACTACCCTGCCAAACACACCCAGCAGAGCGCGCTATACAGAAACTCATCATCGTTATTTCATCAAAGCCCTTGATCGACCAATAGTTCTAATCAGTAGACGTGTTTGCTTTACAAACACATGCTCGCTGCGTTGTCCGCCTATGGCTAACTGCTTGCTCGCAATCAGCGAGCAGACGATGACGCGCTGCTTTTAGGGTATCTAACTTCTGCGCCTAGCCTCATTGAATTTCTCTTCAAACTTTTGACTAAGATACACCGGGGCCGCCCAAAAGCCCGCACTGCCGTTTCGGGATTGATCAAATCACGAATGTCGTGTACTCCAGCACTGGCTACTATATATCGGCGTATGATTTTGTGCTTGCTGTCCACGCTGATGTGGTTTTTCCAGCTGCAGTGAGACTGACCTCGTTTGTACACCCAACGGGCTTCAATATCTTTTTGTCGGCGTTTTTTCTCCGATCAATCTTTCGGTTCGCTGCCTACCTTAATCTCGGCCTTTTCGTCTCGTGTATTTCATTATTTAGGGCTAGCGTTTTCGCTGCATCAATAATCTGACCAATTCCGGGAACTATACCCGCCCTATTGACCTGGGCCAGCAAGGGCTTCATCCGCTGGTGTTTGATAAAAGTTCTCGAGAAACCAAATGCCCCCAACCTTCCTGCGTCAGCAACAAAAAGCTGAAATAGTTGTAGTAATCTCAGATCAAACTAGGGCGCCCAATATTCTAAGCAGACCCAAAGATAGTGGAATCAAAAAAGCACTGTTATATAGCCCTAGGCTCACCCCACAAAAACCCTAGAGGTGACTACAAGTTCAGCAATGTTATTGGAGCCCCCCTCATCACCAATGGAAAAAACCTTCCATTTTGAAGAGGCCAAAAATATGCTCTGAGCCCCAATTATCGCCTAGCAAATACACCAAGGTTTCGAGTTTGTCTGAAAGGTTTTTTTGATTCCCACAAGGCCGTGAGTGCCCAGGCATGACTCTGCGTTGAGGTTAACTCAACCAAAAATGATCATTAGTGGCCCCTTATCTTACTTCTAGGGCGGTCTACCTGCCTTACCAATTCGATTTAGCTTTGTGCTCTCTAGAGAAAAATTCTGACGAAATAACGGGACTCTAATTTTGATCGATATAGACATTAGGGCCTAATACAATAAGATAAAACATGCATCAGTGGAGAGACCAAATTTGGTGTTGAGGATATTTTTTGACAGTGAAATTGAGAAGGGCAAACAGTCAGCATTCACCCTTAAATCTAAGAAAGCAAATCTATATTTAAGCAATTAGATAAGGGTTTAGCCAACCTTGCTTATCACCGCTATTCTGTGCCGCCCGATAGTGCTCGTAGCTTAGCTGAGGAGGAGTGACATCTTCAATCACTCTATTGTATAAGCTGCCGTCTTCGTTGCGAGAGACTTCTCGAAGATGATAAGGCCGCTGTAGTTGCATGTCATCAGCATTAAAAGACACCTCACCTCTAGGACCTGCAAAACTTGCTTGTGCCAAGGCTTGATTGATGCCGGTATAACTATAGGTTTGTAAGGTCTGTAACGCAGCATTAATAAGCTTGCCTGATTCGTAGGCCATTAACACGTAGGGGTTAACATCATGCCCTGTCATGGCAAAAAAATCACCTGCAAACTGTCGATGAGCCGCACCGTCTTTACGCCATTGACTCAGCGATTGCACACCTAAGGCATCATCACCCAATTCATCGAGAATTTGCTCATCGACTAAATAGGGCAATGCAAATAAGCGGGTGTCTTGTGAAGTTTTCCGGTACGTTTTTAGGAAGCTAAGCGCTTCTTTGCTTGAATAGTTAGCAATAATTGTATCGGGTTTATTGGCTACGACCTCTTGTATGTCAGCGCTAGCATCCTGCTCTCGTGCTTCACGGTGGGTGATAGCAGTATGGACAATCTCTCCCTCTGCTGATTCCACGCCAACCGCCAAAGCTAGCGAAGCACCGTATCCGCCATCATGAATACAATGCATGGTAGCCACATTAGTTGTGTCTGCTTTTTTGCTTGCTTGTTGGGTTGCAACATAACCTGATAGCCAACAAGTATGCCAATGGTGAAAGCTATTTATAAACGTGCTGCCATCCATACTGTTATTAGGGGTGGGGTCTTCTCCCATTGTATTAATAATCAGTGTGACCTGATTAATCGAACACGTGGGCTTTAATGTTTCAATTAGGTGGCTGTTTAGTGGGCAGAGAATAATATCAATTCGCTTTTCCATAATAAGGTTTTGGAGTTTATTCTCCAATATTTGTTTTTCAGCGTTATAGCCACAGTGTATGAGATGAACGCAATATTGCTCCGAGTAATCAGTCAGACCAAGCTGAAGAGCATCAGGAATATCACGCGTTAGATGAGGTATAAAGTTGGATTGAGGAACTAAAATACCGATATTCACAGTTTTATTCTTAATAGGCATTGTCATATGTGCATATTTTTCTACTGATTTATGGAAATAAAACCGAGTGCTAGATAATCACCCGGCCGTCACTTACCTTTGCTACCTACGGTATTAGCTTCTTGATGGATAGATACCCAATAACGCAATGCCAATATATACACCTAAGTAGGGGCTATCGATAGAAAAAGGGAGGCCAGCGCCTGCATTGTTAACAACAATTGATTCAGGGTGCATGGTTTTATTGCTAGCTGGATCAGGCGTGGTATAAATATTGGTTGATGTTATAGCCAGTAGTTTGTTCTGGGGGTTATTTGCATCGCCTGCTTTGGTTTCTGCGTGCAGGGTTGCAATATGGCTATGTGCAGGCAGCTGTGCAACAGTCAGTGTTATTTCATTAGCTCCACCACGCTCCCCCCATGCAATAGTATCTAACCCCGGGCCCGAGCCAACGCCAACCATAGATCTGCCGCGTAAGTCAGGGAGTCCGAATGTTGTTCTGCCATCACCACCATAAGTCGTACCTAGCAGCGAAAAGAGAGCCGTGTTTTGACTGATCGGTAGAAGTTGCCCCTGACAAAGTGCCCAACCACGAGGATTGAAGTTAAAGCCAAAAGGTTGAATTTCGCCTAAAAATGGATCTGCACTCATGTGAATTCCTTTTTCTGTATATTATTGATTGGTTTTTATTCGTTATTTGTCGATGAGTTCGTTATCAACGCCAGCCTCAAAGTCACCTATAAATTCTTTGGGTAGCGCTTCTAGTACCGCAGCTTTCTGCTCTGCCAATGTGGGAACTGCAGGACTTTCTGGTATTACTGGATCTTTCTCAAAGCCTGCCTTTATATCATCGGGTAATGCCTTGACTATCTCCTGAACTACTTCTTTTTGACTCAGTGGTGGCAGTGGCGTTTCTTTTAAGCAGTCTTCAGCTTGCGCCTTAAGATTTTCAGGAAGTTTTGAACGGATAAATTCAAGATTATCTTCTAGGCTTTTTTTAATATCACTCATAATCACTCCGTTGATGTAAATGGTAATCTGTTGTCCCGTTAGCTTCTTGAAGGAAAAATACCTGTCAAGCTAATACAAATATAAATGCCTAGAAAAGGGCTTCTTATATCAAATCCTAGGGAGCTGCCAGTATTACCGATCGCGATTGATTCGCTATACATAGTTTTGTTATTGGCTATATCGGGTGTTGTGTAAATGTTGTCAGTGGTAATGCCTAATAATTTATCTTGAGGGTTGTTGGCAGACCCGACTTTTGTCTCAGCGTGCAATGTTGCTGTGTGAGTATGGGTTGGCATATTGGGTTGCATTAAATTGGTTTCATACCACCCTCCCCTTTCTCCCCAGCTGATATGATAGAGCCCTGGGCCTGCCCCTACGCCTCGCATCTCTCTACCTCTGAGGTCTGGGAGGGCAAAGCTAGTTCGACAATCACCTCCGAAGGTGCATCCCAGAAGTGAGAATAAAGCGGTATTTTGGGCGATTGGAAGTAGCTGCCCACTACAGGTTTGCCAACCTCGAGGGGCAAAGTTAAAGCCAAAGGGTTGTATGTCTCCAATAAATGGTGCGGATGCACTCATAGTTTTCTCCTTTTATTGTGGATTAATCCTATTGTTATAGACGGCATGACAATTCATCTTTACTCCTTGTATTAGATGAGAAAGAAAGTAGCTTTTAATCGCGCTGATATGGCGAAAGCATGATGTGGATAAATGAACGCGTGTGGGTTCATGCTTGTTTTTTTATTGTTTTTATCGACTGTATAATCATTCCTTCGACGCTATTTTTAATAGCTTTTTATTATGTTTCAACACATTTTGTGTTTCATCACTATGCCGATCTCTATGGCTTCGTTGTTGTCATGAACGCTAGCTACTACTATTGCTGTAAGCGCATGCACAAAGCCGATACATCATCGACGTCTTTAGGCAGTTTCACGCCAACGTGTCATCAATTGCTTACTCTAACGCTGATAAAAAAATCAGTCGCTACACCCCAAAAATTCTCATATTTTCATATTCGCTTACGTTTGTACTAGCACTCACCCTTGCTCAAACTAATACGATTCGAAACCTAACGTTTTTAATATATGTTTTTAGCCTAGACGATTTTTTAGAGTTCCCTAGCCTAATTCTATATATTTTCAATATTTCACTAACATCACATAATGAAAGCCTTCTGTTATCACATATTGCTATTAATATTACGGCGTGATTATGTGCGCAGAGCTGCTAACACTACTATCAATATGCATGTCTCAGGATCATACCTAAAGTGTTTTAACACCTGTGCTGCTTCGGCAAACAATCAGAAAATTGGTTTTAATGGGAGGGTTCAAGAACAGAAATTTATCTGCCCCTCCCAACTGGGAGGCCATTCAGACTTGCGTTTATTTCTTTAATCGACGAGCAGCTGCTTGATCGCAGGGGCGCTATAAACAACCTGGTAATTGGCAAAATTATGATTACCAATAGGTGAACTGAGGCTGTACACACCGCTAAACTACACATGCATACAACTTAGGAGATTTTTCGAATTTAGGTTGAATGGCGTTTTCGTCACAAAATTTCAGGCTCTAATGCCTCCCCTCTTGAATTAATATTCAAGCGTTGCATTTATCATCAGAATTCGTGATTTTAACCATAATTAGAGCTGAGCTGTTCAATCGCAGGATTGCTGTCGTACACATGCATTCCCAACAAAGCACCCAATATAGATGCAAGTGATAAGCATCGGCAATGCCAAAGGCCATTGGCCTCAAAAATTCATATAATTGAATTCTTTTTCATTGGAATGCTCACTTCTATAGCCGCTTAGAAACAAATAAATCAGGGCGAAGCTTCAGCGCCAGTTTTTTTAACTGAAAAGCCGCCTGGGGATTATCCTGTGCCAGAGCACCTGCTTGCTTTAGTAGTAGCCCGATATCATCATCTTCAGCCAAGGGCATATTTTTTATAGCACTTAATAGCTTGCGAATAACGTCATTGGCCTTGCTTTCATCCCACAAATCTTCAGCAAGATCTGTATACATACTGAAATCATCATTAAAGAACGACGCCGTTGATCCACACTGGAATCGCTGCTGTAATTTTTGATTACTCTCTTCGTACGCGTGATAAAAAACTTTGGCCTCTTCCCTGCTTGGCATCAGCTTGCCACAATCTTCCAATTGACCGCCTATCACATTGCGCTGTTGTTCAGATAGTTCAACCTGGTTCATCAGATGCCCAAGTTTGGTCTGGATGAAACCACGAGAGACATTTTCTGTTTCGGATGATGCATCAATCTGAATGTTGGATGATTGAAGGAAAGTAAAAAAATCTTTTACGACATCTTGCTCTGGAAACCTATCGCGCTCATAACAGCGAATATGGATAGCCCCATCACCCAGGCAGTCTGCCCAGATAGCCATGCGCTGATAATAATCCAAATAACATTTAAGTTGGTCATTATGATCAGGCAACGCTCTAGGTGAATGCCCGTAAAACCAGGAAGCAGGAACATTGGTACCTTTACTGCCTTGTTGATGGTGCGAGATAGCTTGCAAGTCCTGGCGTCGTAAATACACAATCAGCTTAATATCTGTAAAGTGGTCTTTGATCGCCTGGCAGAAATCTTGAATCATTTGAGGGTTGGATATCCAAGAGAAAAATTCTGACGAAATGAGCGTATTACTTCGCTGCCTGCTAAGTGCATAGCTCAAGTCAGGATGGATATAGGATTGAGTCATGTCGTCTTTATCACAAACAATCCAAGGGTTGGCATTGCCGAAAGGACGATCTTCACCCGAGGGAGCAACGGTAAAAAGACTCCAGCCACAGGCAGCGAGTGCGCCTCGATGAGTACACAAAGCTTTTTGTATAGATGTGGTCCCGGTTTTATGGCTGCCGATATGAAGTATCAGTTGTGTCATGGTCGGTGTAAATAGTCATTGCAGATATTGAAAATATGGTATCAGGGCCTCGAAAATAAGACAAAGCAAGTATCCGTGAAGACGGCGGATTTATATCCTCAATCACTTTAGGGAGCCTCTAAAAACGTAGGCGGCGCAGCGCTGGCGAGGCAAAGTTCGATGAAAACGGGCGGGGCCGACCCTCGGGTTTATGTGCAATAAATGACCGATTTGATTTGAATTTTAACGACGCCAGCGCAAGCAAGATAGTTTTTAGAGGTTCCCTTTATTGTATAAACTAACGTCTTCTTTATGGGCCTCTCGAAGAAAATAAAAGCGCTGTAATTGCATATCATCATGCATAAAAGAGACATGGTAATCCCTAATCAATGCGCACAACAGCACCAGCAAACACATTCACTGTGTGCGCACCCGCAAAGATCTACTACTGAGCCGTACCCGACGCATCAGAAGCCACCAACGACGGCACTGCCACCGCAAGCTGTTGTACCCGCATCTGCAGTGCGGCTAGATCCGTGTTTTTGCCGTCCATCCACTACTGCATTAACGCCAGCCCCAAATAAAGATCTGGCGGCATGCCGCCGTTGTGGCCGAAGCGCTCAAACCAATTTCGGTAATTTCTGCATGCAGAGCATTGAGTGCGCGCGCCTCTTGAGCAAAATCAACTAACGCACCAAACACAGGAGGCGTATCAACAATAATGGGGAAACTGACGAAACGGCGATTAAAACAACGGGAAAGTAGAAACGGAATTGAACGTCCCATACATGGCTCCTCTAGATGTCATCCGAGATATACATCAACCACGCTGCTAACCATGGGTGATGGACTGTACGAGATTAGCAGTACCGCTCTAGAGAGACGGCGCACCCGAAGGTGCTCCCGCACAGCCCACCATAAAGACCTGATAAACAGGCACATTTGGGCAGGTACAAAAAAAAGCGCATACGCGCTTGTGCGTCTCTAGATATTTCGAGCTGCTAAACTCGGCGCTGGATTTTGCCAGCGCAACGAAATTATGGGCGAGGCCTTACCATAGAGTTCCAAGTATTAGACTCGTGTTATCCAACACTACCTAAAGTACGTTTGGATGGATGCAAAACAATCTATCAACCGCAAACTATGCAACCGAACAGATCGCCTTTAACCGGCTCACCGTATGCTCCCACTTTGCAGCGACCGGCTGTGCCATAGAGTTTTGATTACCGAAGAATCCGAGTTCACTTACTGCCTGACTTTCTTCAACTGTCTTTATCCAACGAACAGGAACACAGCTTGGATTGCAGCTTAGAACGTAGGATAAGCCGCTACATGGCGCTATCTGATATTTTTCAAACACAAACACAAACACACAACCCCAGTGTGTAAAAAACAAAAAAGTCGTCTTGAAAAACAACGTGCATTCATCAAAAACAATGTCGAATGGCGCCTACAGCTCATCCGACGCACTCCATTGCCCCTTGCAATGTCAATTGTAAGGCCTTCCCAATGCAAGGCCTGACCCCGTTTACTCCCGTTCGCTGATGTTTATGTAGGTACTCGGCCTCTGCGAAATATCCGAGACTCACGTACTAACATCTCGCGACAGCCACATTCAAATTAGTCTGTGTGAGAAGATTTTCAGAGGCTCCTTAAGTATTCAAGCAACCCCTTCACTGACAAGCCGTATCGATTATCTAGGAACCAATTAGATACAATTCAAACCAAGCTCCCAGTTATCATTTAATTACCACCAATCAATAGAAATCCGCAGAAGATTCTGTAAGAATTGCACCGTTAAAGAGATGCGCTAGTCAGGATGACACGTAGAATTTAGTTAAAACGGCAGATAAATGATTGTAAGAAAGCCGTTAGAGCAAGGAACTGCAAAAGGGATGCAAGATTCAAGGGACCGTATTCAGAATTATGATGACACTGCTTATCAAGCCAACAGTTCGTTTTGTGATTTATCCTTTCGATCGAACAACTACTCCCATTCGCAAAAACACTGTGCCCCCGCCTCTAGAGCAGCGCTGACTACGAATATCATCAATCAGCAATCATCACCGCTGCAATATCAAGCAAATACCCAGTTAACGATCGAGCAACCGAAAAACGATCACTCGTTTCAAAAAATTCCTAACTCCCCCCATATCTGCACAGATATTCAAAGGACAAAACAACCTAATCGACCGAGTTTCCCGGAGATTGAGATATCAGATGCAGCCTAATTTACATGTAATAGATATTCAGTGGGTAAACCAGTCGAGCAACTGATACCGGTGAGGTGGAACGGCGAGTTTGCATTCACCAATCGTTCACTCGTTGAAAATCAGATTTGATAACGTGGGAGAGAAAATCAATATGTTAAAAATCAGAACTTCACAGATTACGATTCTATCTGAACAAAAACGAGAGAGAACGATCATCACTCTCGCGAATGACCTAAACGAGATACTCCCAGAGTTCTGTGAGGAATTTGAATCCAGAGCCAACCTGCAGTCGTGGGTTAGGACGAATTTCACCAATGCTGAGGAATACGGATTCACAACAGAAGAAATGATCTACAGATACCTTTGCGTTGCATTGATGCAAGGCCAGGGTTTCGACACAAATCCTTGGGCCGAAAAAATTCTTAAATCCAGCTGGAAGCCTATTACAAAGATTGGAATGCTAGAGCACGAGAACATCGAACAACTGAAACGGCAAGAATCAGCCCTAATGGAAAAAATTACCGACGCTGATGATCAGATACTGGAACAGTTTATCGGGCGGAAATCAGATTATGTTTGCTCAATTGGTAACACCCTGTTTCAACTTCAACTTGATTCACTAGATAGAGTTCACCAATGGGTCAAAAGCGTAGGGCAGCACGCGTTGGATCACGGCTTATTTGAAAACATTGAACTGGATATGTGGTTGGATCTATCGATGAAACACGGGGATAAGTTCTATCTCTCTAGTTGGGCTCAGCCTCAGATAAAGGCTGATAAAGAACCCGATCAACTATTGCTATCTCTGCTGGAACACCAGCCGCAATAGATATTTTCACATTTAAGTGAGGGAGTTTCGACAGTGACGTCGCCAGAAATAGCCGCTTTGCACGCAGATCTATACAAAGATAGAACTGCAATGCAGCTTAAAATCAGAAACTTGAACTACCAAAAAACAAAATTGGCCGAACAAGAGCGTTCGCTTGGTCAAAGACTGGGAAATACTTCAGGGACCAACACTCAAGATAAGGCACTGGTCAACGAATTCGATCAGCTTCAGAAGCGAAAAATAGAGCTCTTCCAAAAGCAAGTCGAGATCAACGGTGAAGCAAAACAATTAAAAGCACGCAATGAACTCGCTAATAAACTCGAAGCTGAACGCCGGGATTTACAGGCTGATAAAGAGGTCGAACAACTCGAGAACATTGAAGAAGACCTAGATGCAATCACTTCATCAGGCAAACCTACTTCCAGCCAGGAGTTAGCAAAAAAGAGAGCTGAACTAGGAATACAACAGAGAAGAACAGAGAGAGCAAGGAAGCGTGCAGAACAAGCAAAAACAAAGGGCGACCAACAGAACAAGCAAAATACCGATGCCGTGGTTGCCACTTGCCCTAACACATGCAAAGCAACCAAGCTTGTATGCTTTGGTGATGATAACGCTCGCTCAGTAAAACTCGAAGTTACAAATGGTATCAAAACCATCGATGTGATTTCGTCGAGCAAAATGGCCGTCGATAAAGGAATTTTAACACCGCCAGTTGAAGTCATCAGTGTTTTTGTCGATGGCTCATGTGATAAAGGCCGAACGCAGGTATCACCAAAAGCAAATCAGTTTGATCAATACATCAGAAACGAAGGAGCATCTCACTGCCCAACGATGGTAGTCAGTGGAGATAACATATCGGATATCATGCTACCTGGCACCGAGTCCCACCCTCTCAAGTTTCGTGCATTCTCACCCGAACCAGAAACGGGAATAATTTCATCCTGGAAGTACATCTTCCGCAACCTGTTACCCGGAAATCGGCAACCACAGACTTATGTTGTTGAAACCGAAGGGTGCGATGGCGACTACCCACTGACGGTAAATGTAAATGCTTACACACATGTCGACGCCAAACTAGAATTGTCTGTTAGTTACAAATACACAAAGGAAAAGCTAAAAAAGGTAGATGTATCTGTAGATAAAGCTGAAAGCAGCCAAATCGAGAAAATCGATAACGAAGGGCAAAAGAAAGAAATCGTTATCGGGAACTGGGCATATTCACTGGGTCTCTCCGGAAAGGTAGATCATCTGCCACTGGCGTCTCAAATAGAAATTTTAGACCCCAGCGAACTACTGAAAGATCTAAGAGAATCCGTCGACATTTTGATCAAATTGCTTGAGATCATTTATGCCTGTTGCGATCAAGAACTCGGCGCAAACATCGTTGATGGCATGGCGCAAGCTCGTGTTGACAAGCTAGAGCTGAACAAAAAGCCAGATGACAAGAAAACCGACTCAGAAGGCAAACTCCTTGAAGCGAAGACATCGAGTAAGTCAGGCAGTATATCGATTCAATACCCCAAGCTGAATCTCAGCCTCGCGTACGCCAATCAGGAAACAAAGAATCAAACTACGCTCGGCCACTCCGTTACCGCGGAACTTGGCGCAAACCCCCTGCTGGGTGTCACTTGCGAAGTCGACATACTCAGCGCACTTGTTCAAATCGGTGCCAATGCTCTGCTTCCTGGCTCACCTGCCATGCTAAGTGCCGGAAAGAAGTTTGTAGACTACATCTGGCCAATTATTCAAAAAGCCGTCTCGAATGAAAAAATTGAATCAGAAGCGACGCAAAAAGAAATCGAAGATAGAAAAATCTATTTGCAAGCAGGCATCGCTATTGTAATGAAAGTCGGTGCAAATGTGGGTGCTTCAGCGAAATTCGTTAAAAAATTCGGGGATGCAATAGGTGCTCCGGTCAGCCCAGATCAACCTTCCTCAGAGGGACCCGCATCAGCGGCTCTAACCTCAGGCTTGGATTTTATTGTCGAAGGTAAAGCGTACGCTAAAGGCAAGGCGTTAGCTGTTGAATTCGAATTTGGGTTAATGGTTGTAGCGGGATCTGCGAAGGAAGCAGGCAATGCCGCTAAGGTCGGTTTAAAACTGGAACTCTATTCCGATGGAGAAAAGCCAGCAGTGCGCGGCGGTGCAGAGTGGAGCGGGCTTGCAATTTTGTTTGCGACTTACAAAGAAATTAGCGTCAATGGCCGCGCAACTGGCCGTGGTAACAGCTCGCTCTCAAGTAACAGTGATGGATTTGTACCAGATAATGGCGTGTCAAAGTTGACGTCGAAACAAACGGGTAAAAAATACCGCAACCAATGGACAATTATTGAGCCAGGAAATTATCCAAACAACAAGAGCATTCCGTTAGATGCGTACTCTAGCTACTAAGGCGATCGTGTGAAAAACCTGATTCTCTTAATTTGCATTACATTATCAACAAGCTGTTCAGGAAAAACTATGTTAAAAGAAAAACCCTACTTTACATGGCGGGTCGAGGCGAAAGGTATCAGGTACGAAGCCTTAGTCAACGATCAGTTGGTAAGAAAAGACGCCGAAGGTGTGATGATTGCGTACGAAGAACCCGTTAATCATTTTATGCGTACCGGCAAGAACAGCATCTCACTTCGCTTGTTTGCATGGCAAGAAAACAACTACGGTGATTCTTTCGTCAAACTAAGCTTGTACGTGCGAGACGTTGATAGTGGTGAGTCAAGAAAAAAGTTGTTATCGACAATCTGCTTTAGTTCAGAGCATATCGATCATAACAAAGGTCTCGTTGAATCCATGAAGGCTGGTCGGCTTGACTCAACACAGGATTTTGAATATAGCAGTGACGGTGACGTTCAAGTTTTTGATGCCCTGGTAGCTGACTCACCAAGAACTCCAGGTGCGATATATATGACTCAAGAGGTGTCTCTGAAAACACCTTTTCCCCGATGGAGCTATTTGGATTCGGATACAATTGAGTACCCAGAAAAAAACAGTGATTACCTAGAAAACGTAGAAAAGTATAAAGCAGAACTTATCAAACCTCTCTACGATCAACATTTAGTCATCTACAAATTATTACAGTCCAGAGATTTCGACAAAATTCTTCCATTTTTTAGACAACGTAATAGTGATAGTGATATTGCCTACTACGAACCACCCGGCACCTACGAACAAAAACTAAAAGCCGCGCTCACTGCCAGTATGAACTGGGGCGAGCTTAAAATTGAAGACCTTGAACATGCACGACCTTATGTCAGTGACGACCGCACCCTAGTAAGACTCGGAATGGATTCCCTTCTTTACTATACCGATGAAGAAGAAACCGCTTACGACAACTACGAGATGTTATTTTACAAGAAAAACGGTGAATGGATTATCGCTCGCTAGTACACAAACACTGGGGCGGTAAAATTTGTAATCAACGAATAGCCAAATCGCCCCCCCTTTCAAATTTAGTGGTAATTAAGCGTGCGATATTTATTGACCGCAATAATCGCACTCCTGCCACGCCTCAGCTTCGGATTTAGTATGCTAGATGAAAAACCCTACGTTACATGGCGGATCGAGGTGAAAGGCATCCGCTACGAAGCGCTGGTCAACGATCAAGTGGTAAGAAAAAACCTCGACGGTGTCTAATTACGAGCAACCTCGAGCTCTCGCGAGCAAACACAGCAATCATCAGCGCCGCACTTTAACGACCACGAGCGGGTAGCTTTGCCCATACGTCGATGCATCGCTGTATGCGGCTCGACGAATAATTGCACCAGATTCATCCAACTCCAATACATTCAAGCCGGGTGCTAACACGGTACGCTCAGGGGTTTTTATCCACGCAGAGCTGGCGTATGGCCCTAGCGGCGACAAGCGTGATGACAATCGCCATTCACGCCCATGCACAGCCAAGGTTTTCGACAATTTATGAGGATGACTGCCTTCTGCGACAATACGGCCGTTATGAATCAACATGAATGCAGCGTTGTCAGTGCCAAACTGGCTGGTTAATCCCAAATGCTCTAGATGGTTACTCAGTGTTGTATGAAGGCTAGGCGAAAGCTTGCCGCGGTTGATGAGTAAAAGCATGGCGTTAGGCGAGCTGGGGTGAAGCATATTGTCGATGGCGATAAATTCACCTGCGACCGTGCTGACCGCTTTCACGTCAACATACTGATGTATGTCGGCCAGTTCATTGGCATAGCTATAGATCTCAGTTTGCCCCGCTAAACGCTGACCATACGGTTCGACGCGCACGGTTTTATGATGCGTACTGTGGGCATTGTGATAGTTAACCGCTTGCGTGCCTGGGTAGTGGCCAATCGACCAACTGCCAGGGCTAAAAAATACCGCGCCATTGGGTAGTTGTTGCCGTAATGTGGCAAAGGGTGATGGATCATCATTGGGCGGAATAAGTGCAGCGCCATTGCGCGCTCCATTGATAATAATCGTTAGTAGCGCTACTGATAACATCCCGATATGTCGCGCCTTTGACACCGATATCGGTGGAACGGCCGAGATAAACTGCACACAAATGATACCGGTTAATGGCAAGTAGTATGTGGCAATATCGCTAATGTTATGCTGTGAACTGAATAGCAGTAATGGCACAAACGCCAATAACAAAAATTGGTGTGGAACCCGCAACTCGGCATCGATGCGTTTGCCGAAAAAAAGCCACGGTAGTGACAATAACCAGAGCAGCATAAACACAGGGTTAAATTCTTTGCGGTATTCGGCTTTCAGAAACGTATTGATACCGCCGCTGATGCTACGCCCCCCGAGTTGCTCTGCGAATTGCGCGCCGGTTATATAGGCCCACAGGCGGCTTATGCTGGCATTCGGGCCAAGATACTCCAGATACTGGCTCTCGCCATGGGATAAATACAAACAATACAGATATTGGCTAGCGCCTAACACCGCACAAAACAGCGCCCACAATAACAACTTTGGGCGAATCAACAGGTAAGGATTCACTCGCCAGATCAGATAAATCAACGCAGGTAACAGCGTTACCATGGTGAGGTGGTTGCCTAAACTCAGCGCGTAAACAGCAATACCGATATACAAGTAATGCTCTGATCGTGATTGGTAAAACCGTATAAATAGAAAACAGATGCTGAAATGAAACAGGGCATTGAGCGCGTAGACTTCAGCCTCGCTGGCTTGTGTCCAGTAGGTGTAGCTGCTGCCCAGCAAAACACTGGCCAATACAATGCGAACATAGCTGAACTTAAAGGCGATCAATAGCTTGGTGAACATCAATAGCGCCGCACTGGCACTGACCACCGACAAAAGATTAATACGTGTGTAAGGTTCAAACAAAGTGAGGGTTGAGCCGAAGAGTTTAGCGAGTAGCAAATAGAGCGGGTAGCCGGTGGAATGTGGCAAGCCGTTAACGGCCCATAAATATTGGAACTTGATCGAATCGCCCATATTGATGCGCCCGCCGGGAAATTCAGGCATCGATAACAGGTAGATTCCAAAAAAGAGTGCCGCAATCTGGTAGGGCAAGTGTGTGGTCTTGGGGCTAAACATACGTAACATCCCTATTACTGGTCGGTCTTTTTTATTATCGCGGTGCTGTTTAAGGCATTGCACTGTGCTTCACTTTTACCGCCGTTCCCAACGGCTGGCCAGCTGAAACGCGCATCAGGTTTCAACCTATAAAGCGTACTGAGTACGGCTCATCTGCTTCCTGGTGGATAGCCCATTCAACGCAATTGTAGTCTAAAACGTGGGGCTCGCTGCCGCTTCGCAAAAGGGGTTGTTTTTCTAAAGTGNCGAGGGTTACTTTCGGTGTTTTGCAGGCGCCCACAAAAACGCAAAAGCCACTGCGGTATTAATGGGAGTACAAGCGCACTCCCAGTAAAATCAACACGATAACAACGATGGTAAACCCGACGCATTTTTGCCAAGCGGTGATCAAGCATGCCAAGATTCATCAGGCTTAACACGGGATGACTTTGTCGATTTTACCCTGTTGCCATTCGTATCGTACGGGCTTTGCTTGTTTGCCAGCGCCCTCCCCGTTCAACGCATTCGGCCGGGTGGATACTCGCTCGGCTAGCATCGCAGCTAACCACTCACCCGATAGGCGCGCAACGCAGTGCCTACATCAAAAACACCTTCACTGCGCCACGCACCCACACTCAGCTACTGAGCGGTACCCGACGCATCAGAAGCCACCAACGAAGGCACTGCCACCGCAAGCGTTTGTACCCGCATCTGTAAGGCCTCCAGCTGCGCCGCAAGATCGGTGTGTTTGCCATCCATCCACTGCTGCATTAACGCCAGCCCCAGATAAAGATCTGGCGGCATGCCGCCGTTGTGGCCGAAGCGCTCAAACCAATTGTCAGTCGTTTCTGCATGCAGAGCATTGAGTGCACGCGCCTCTTGGGCGAGATCAACCAATGCACCAACATCTACCGCTAATTGATCAATAGACAACAACAGATGTTTAAAACCGAACTGGGGTTGAGTTTGTGGGTACTGGGCTGAATCACTCATTGCAATCTCCCTCCGTGCAAACGATGAATAACGCACCAAACACAGGAGGCGCATCAACAATTGTAAGGAAACTGACGAAACAGCGATTAAAACAACGGGGAAGTAGTAACGGAATTGAACGTGCCATACATGGCTCCTTGTAGTATGAATCCATACACCACCACGGCTGCTAATCCAGGGTGATGAACTGTACGGGGTTAGCAGACCGCCCTACAAGAAGCGGCGCACCCGAAGGTGCCCCCGCACAGCCCACCATAACGACCCAAAATTTGGGCACTATCAGGCAGGCACAAAAAAAGCGCTTAACGCGCCTTTCGTGCGTCTTGTAGAGATACAGGCTGCTAATCCCGGCGCTGGATGTGCCAGCGCAATAGAATTATGGGTGAGCGTTGTGGGCTAGTCAACTCGATGACACCCGTATTGTCTCCTCGCAATTGAAGTCAATTAACTTGAATCCGGTCAGCCTACGTGCCACATGCAAAACATATACATTTCGTTATATGATAACAGCAAGCCAAACTCCCTTAGCGACACTCGCCGGCCAATAGATGGACTTCTACTCAAAAAACGCAGCAACACTTGCCACGCAATACAACCAGCTCAACCCAAAAACGCTGCACGCTGCTTGGCTATACACACTACCGAGCGGCCTGGGTAAACTACTCGATATAGGCGCTGGTAGTGGCCGTGATGCCCTTTGGTTTGCTGAAAAAGGTTGGCAAGTAACAGCTGTTGAACCCTGCTCTGCATTTATCGAAATGATCCCTGAGCATGACAACATCGAAATCATCCGAGACAGCCTACCTGATCTCGCGGCAACACCCTCAGACGTATGCCAGCTGATTTTGGTTTCTGCGGTATGGATGCATCTAACGCCATTACAACAGGCAGCAGCACTCACCGTTATAAAACCCAGAATGGATGCCGACACGCTACTTATTATTACGTGGCGCAACGATACTGAGGATAGCCAACGGGAATTCTACCCAGTGAATTCCGAGTTATTCGGCTCTGCGCAGATTCATAGCACCAGCGACCAGATGGGTCGGCAAGACGTACAATGGCATTGCGCCGTGATCAAAAAAGAAAACCTATAATGCATCGTGAACTTGAAGAAAACCTCACGCGTCTCAATGCTGATCGCTCAAGCGGCCACCCGAAGCCACACAAAGTATGCTTGCTACTTGCCGTGATGGATTTGATTCAACAAGGGCAAATACAAACGCCACAGATTCAACTGACGGCAGCGTTAGAAGACGCCTTCAAAATACGCTTTAAGCGCTATCAAAAAGGTAACGATAAAGCCGACATCAGCCTCCCCTTCTACCACCTTAAATCCGAACCCTTCTGGAATCTTATTCCTGTTGCAGGCACAGAATATCTAACACCAATATCGCCGAGCAAAGCTGCACTTAGATCGCGAATAAAACACGCTGAAATCTCCGAAGACTTGTTCAATGCCTTCAACAACCCAATTACGCGCCTCCAATATGAAGAAGCACTGACTTCCAATTTAGAAAATCTTGGTGATCAGTTTGCACGCTGGCTCATCGACACCGGTCGCAGTGAAAAAACCGCAAAGAATTATGTTCAAGCGCTGCGATCAACCATTAGCAAATGGACACAAGACGAAGCAATCACCGAACGAAATTTACTCAGCTTCACCGGCTATGAAAGCTTCAACACAGTAGCCGAACAAATTGCTGATTACGATACCTTCAAAACCTTCAACAAACGCGGTAACGGCATGTATAGCGCCGCACTCAACAACTACCGAGAATTTTTGCGCGATATCAGCAATGCAGATGTGCAAGAAGACATTCAAGCCATCTACAGTGATGCAAAGCTACACACGACCGAGCGAGCGATATTGATCAATGCACGCATCGGCCAAGGGCAGTACCGAAAATCCCTAATAGACTACTGGGGCGGATGCGCAGTAACCGGGTATGCCGACACACGCTTGCTAATCGCCTCACACATAAAACCTTGGAAAGAGGCAAATAACGCCGAACGCCTAGACCGCTATAACGGATTGCTCCTACAACCCAATCTCGATAAGGCATTCGATTTGGGCTACATCAGCTTCACTGAGAAGGGGAAAATCACAATATCCGAACAGCTTGAACAACCTGCGGCGATTGGAATTGATCTGGATATGTCTATCAAAGTGTCGAACAACCATCAAGACTTTTTATCATATCACCGAGAGTGTGTTTACAACACCTAGTTAAAGTCGTTAGATGTAGTGCTTAGCTCTAACAGATAGATAACTACGCTAGATACAAATTCGATTGTCACAGATCAGACCGACTAATCAAAGACTGACAAATAATTCCTGTCCGACTCTCGAACTGGTCGATATTCAAAAACAGATAAAGTTAAGAAATGAATCTAGCAAATCGCTAACAAACAGTTAACACACTCACTACCCAACTCTAGCAAGTGGAAAAAAATACAAAGGAAATTTAATGAAGCTAAACCATGTACTCACACAAGTTAACCAAGTTGAGCGCTCAAAATTCATCAGCTGCTTGGACAAAATCTGCTCGAATTCTATTGATAGCGACTCCAGCCTAGCAAACAATCTGTCTCAAATAGGACAACTACGAAGCGCTTCAGGCAGCGAGATAAACCAACTGTTTTCGGCAGCTACACATCACTATGGAGAGTATTTACGTGAACAGCTCTCGCTCAGCGGATCTCAAGTAGCCTTACTAGTTAACATCTTAACTAGAGATGGAAACTGTATTGCCAGAATTTCTTGGATAGAGAGCTTATATGCGAAAGAATATGATCGCCTGAACAAGCTTTCTAAAGAACTCAACCAAACGATCAAAGCATCAGAGGACGAAAGTTCAGAGGACTATGATCGAGGAACCCGCCTTTCGATTTACAAACACTGCCTGACAACAGCGTACTTCAACGACGAACGCCTTAACAGAGAAGCCAAGATTAGTGATGACGAACGTATGATTCTGAACACGCTAGCGGATCGTTTAGGCATGTCGAATGATGAGGCTTTTGCAATAGAAAATATGGTTGTTCCCGTTCAACCGAATAATGTGCAAGACGCGTTAAACAGCTTAAGAGAAATAGGCATAGTATTTATTGATCGTCGTCGCTCAGAAGTTCTTATTGCAGATGAAGTTGTATCTATTCTTCACGAAATACAAAATCGAGATCTTCCTGATAAGTACGTCCTGCGTATATTACGTTCCTTAACAGATGCCGAGCTATCTAACGTTCTAAAGAAACACGATCAAAAGTGGCGAAGTATCCCTCGATCCGAAAAGATCTGTTTTATAACTCATGCAGGAATTTCAATTAAACAGATTCTATCGAAAGACATCCACAACCACGACGACACCTTGAATCAACGCAAAGACCGATTAAAGACACTGATCGAAGACCTAAATATAACGGTGACACGTTTAGGTACGACACTCGACGATAGAATAGAAATAGTTGTGAATTCACTAAAAACTGGTGTTGAGGCCGAGTTTGATGAATTGACGGCTAGCGGATTCAAAGAGCTTGTAAATTCGTTATCTACAACAACGCCACCAATTATCGAACGTATACAGGAAGAATTCGAGATAGAGCACACTGAAACTCTCGATCCCGAAAGGCTCAGATCACTTGGAATCTCTCCACTCGATATACTGTATGCCTACACTAACAATGAAATAAAATCGATTAGAGATGACATGGGGTTATCCAAACGTGGGAATCCTAGAACAGCAATACTCGAGAGCTTTGCAAACGCCAACGACAAGTTACTTGAGAATTACGAATTACTTGCGTGCCGGGATATTACTGGCCTGAAAGAAGCAGGCATAGATATTCGAGAAGCGGAAATAGGCATAAAATTTGAGGAAGTAACCAGAACCATACTTGAGCAACTAAATCTAAACGTCGACGAAGACCTCCGAAAGCAAATCAACACCGCGAAAGACAAAACGGACATCATTGTCTCACTCGGAAATGATGATGTCATAGTCGGTGAAGCCAAGTCGTTCAAAAATGGAGACTATGCAAAATATTCATCAACAGCACGACAAGTTAAAGCATACGTCAACCGCTGTGAGTCTAACGGAAACCGAGTTGCGCAAGCACTTATCGTTGCACCAAGCTTTTCACAGGATTTTATCGAATCTGCTGAGATGGATACAGACATCAACATATCTCTTCTCGAAGCGTCTGGCCTAAAAAGTATACTCACCGCTTACAAGGCACGACGTAACCCAAAATTTAGTGCCAAATTACTAACTAAAGGCGGCCTTTTAAAAGCAGATTTAATCGCAAAAAGCATCTAGCTCCAACGTAAAAACACATTTACGACACTACAATAACTTGGAAAGGAAACCCGTATATCGCGGGTTTCCTTTCCATCATATCTAAAAACGATCAACAGCTAAGAACTCTCGATATCCATACACCATGACCTTCAATACCAAACTCTCCTTTGACTTGGAACGACCATAAATCAGGCGAAGACAGTACAAATCAACCGCCACCTCCCTAACCAGCACGCACACAAACACATTCACTGTGCGCGCGCCCGCAAAGATCTACTACTGAGCTGTACCCGACGCATCAGAAGCCACCAACGAAGGTACTGCCACCGCAAGCGTTTGTACCCGCATCTGCAAGGCCTCCAGCTGCGCCGCAAGATCGGTGTTTTTACCATCCATCCACTGCTGCATTAACGCCAGCCCCAAATAAAGATCTGGCGGCATGCCACCGTTGTGGCCGAAGCGCTCAAACCAATTGTCGGTGGTTTCTGCATGCAGAGCATTGAGTGCACGTGCCTCTTGGGCAAGATCAACTAGCGCGCCAACGTCGACCGCTAATTGATCAATAGACAACAACAGATGTTTAAAACTGAAATGGGGTTGAGGTTGTGGGTATTGGGCTGAATCAGTCATTACACCACTCCCCTGCGCGAACGATTAATAACGCACAAAACACAGGAAGTGTATCAACGATGGTGGGAAAACTAACGAAACAGCGATTAAAACAACGGGGAAGTAGTAACGGAATTGAACGTGCCATACTTGGCTCCTCTAGGTGTCATCCTTTAAACCCAACAACCACGCTGCGAAACATGGGTGATGGACTGTACGAGATTCGCAGTACCGCCCTAGAGAACGGCGCACCCGAAGGTGCTCCCGCACAGCCCACCATAACGGCCCAGAATTCGGACACGATAAAGCAGGCACAAAAAAGCGCTTAACGCGCTTGTGCGTCTCTAGGAGTTCAGGCTGCGAAACCCGACACTGGGTTTTACCAGTGCATGAAGATTATGGGTGACGAGACATTCGGTGTCAATTTGCGCGCTGAGAAGCGAAAAATGGATCATACCGTGGTGCTGGCTATACATTTTGCGGTTGCCGTCTCGAGTGAATACTGAATTGGTGAAATTCAACCAAATCACGTACTAAATAATTAGCGATGACATTACTTCTAAAGTAGCTACCACGATTATGATGTATCGATAAAACAATCATCGTCCAAATAGTTTGAACGATTATCTTAACAGCGACCAAAATAATCAATATCAGCAATGCAGGCACCAATATAAGAGAAACCCCTCGCCAAAATGTAATCTCATTCGTTAACGCATAGACGATCTCGAATATCGCCTGACTATTACCCGACGCCTTTACAACCAACAATGCCATTAGAGAAAATAGCGCAATTAAAAAAGACACAACACGTGACTTTGCATCAGGCTCAAATACGAACCGCAACCAATCATCCAATCGTGAATCAAAAGGTGTCAACGTAGCTACCTCATGCTCATATAGTTCCTGATAATCCCGAACGATTGATAAATACGAATTTTCACCATCCTTAAAAACTTCTCGCAGCCATCGTCGCCTCAATATTCTTAACTTCGTATTGTCAGATAACCCCATTATCGCCGACATCCGTTTTCTGACAGACTTAACCTGCCGCTTTATAAGCCACAAAAAACTACCTAGAAATGCAAACTCGACAAAAAAGGTCAATAACCAAAGTGCAATAAGAGAAAGATCAAATAGCTTAAAAATACCGTTAGCCAATGTAAAAACAAACAATACTGAAAATGCAGCACCAAGAATAACTGTTAACCATAAGAATATACGCGTATCTTTGTACACCTCCTTGAAGCTGTAGAAAGAAAAATAATAATCGTAAGCGATACGGTGAAACTGTTCCAAAATCGATTCCTTATACGTCTTGTCGGCGCGAAACTCTAGAAATCGCCTCTATCTCTGTGTTTTTCCAAGCACCGTTTATCCGGGAGAAAACGACTCGGCAATGAAATTACCTGCCCCTCTTTGGACAAAAAATACTCACTAACGCTTTGATTAGTGTAATGATCACTAATTTCTTTCGAAACGATCAGCCGATAATCATCATCTAAACTAATAAGGTTACGATCGAAAGCTGCATCATATGTCGCGGATAAGCACAATCCATTACTTGGATCTAACCGCTTTTTCGCATCTTCTGCCCAGGGCACAATATGGCTAGCGCGGTTAATCTCGGGAATGTTCAAACCCGTGATGCAACAAGCGTTGTCATATATGCCAAGAATCATCTTACGGAAAACATTTTGATTGAGGCGTACTTTAGTTTGTCGAACAACATCTTCCCCCTCTCCCACATCGTATAACGCTATCTGCTCTTGCAACCGCAAAGACACCACTTGGCCATCTTCAGTACCCCGTTCATACAGACCCACCAAGCTTGATTCAAAGGCCTGCTCTACCAAAAATTGTCGATAGCTGGTTAAGGCTGCCTGACAAAAACCGCTTAATAAATAGCTCTTCGGAATACCATGGCTAACCCAGGGGCTATCGATACCCTTCTTTTGTTGTGCGGCAACCAACATTCTTAATTCGTCGATACGGTTTAGCGCGTGAACATGCCAGATATCGATACAATCACCGAAACTGAAAGGCGATAGGGCGAGCATTTCGCTTAGTAAGTCGAGCGCTCGAACATAGGATGACGCTTTACCACTACCAGCGATATTGGTTGCATTGAGATATGTCAGGAATGCGTCTTTTGTGTTGAACATAAGTCGAAGGCCGGGCTACAAGTATCTTTATTATTAGGAAGAATAAGCGGACTTTAATTTTAATAAATTAAGTCACCTAGTAAATCATTAGGCAGTGAAGAGAATCTCCGAACCGATAGAATAACTCAATAATAATCCCCTAAGACTGACTTATTCACAGTTTAGGCTCCGCCTTATCAAGGCTTTTTACAGTGCAATTCTGAACACGCAATATGAATACATAACACTATTTGAACAAACATCTCGCTCCACTAAACGCCGCAGTTTTAACCATCAACCGCCGATGGTCTTTCACATCAGGTGACAGGTCAAAAGGCACAACATACAACGTTAAACGCGAATCCCCGTCAGTAAAATCAAATGGCTCAACAATCACCTGGCTAAACTCTTCCGTTCGAGGATAGATAAGCATGAGTACTCCTTCTCCACCGAGGTACTTATGCCCATAAGCAAACATCTGATACAAATCTGATTGAGACATGCCGTAGTTTCCAGCTTTATTCGTATCTATCAGCTTCCACTTTGTATCGAGAACCATTGCTGCGTCAGATTTACCCCGCTCGAATATCACCATATCAGGCTTTAAACGGAACATGGAATTCCCCCGATGTTGCACAAGACTTTTGGATGCGACCTGTTCCTTCAAATAGATTCCATCAGCCAAGTTGAACCGCAAAATATCCGCAACATACGACTCAAACACAGCCTCCATAGGAAACAAAAGTGATATAGCGTTGCTATCTCCTTGAAGCGCAAGCGGGCTTGCGCCACTCAAAATCAAACGCGCCCAACCGATAGGTTGCTCATACAACGACATTCCACGATCAAGACGCATAGCATCAAAATCAGCATTTACATTCCTGCTCACAGGAATTTCGGCAAACACAAAGCGCAACTCCCGGCACAAACGTTGATTGCTTTCACTACGGCAAACATTGGCCACTTTAACCAATGCGGAATGAAGCAACCGATTTACCGGTCTATCGGGCAAAAAGTTATCGTACTCAACAAAAAACTTATGCTTATTGATCGAATTATGCCGTAACTGTTGGTTCACCAATAGTCGGCCTTTCAAAAACCGCTGATTCTCCTGCACCTGACTGTAATCGCTGCGCAAACCGCGTTTAACAAGTGTATTCACCGACAGCAAAAACTGTCGGATAAACACCTCAAGCAACGGCATATTGCTCGAACGAACCATCGATTCTGCCGTTTCGATATGCCGAAACTCATGCAAATGTTTGAGCATATTCACAAGCGCTGTACGGGAGAATTCCGCCGAGTCCTGAGAAGTAGCTTGACCGGAACTGCGTGCGATTTTCGGCAAAATTTCAATCTGATCGCCAAAAGGCGTTGAAATCACACCCACGTAGTTTCGAACCTGCAACGCCTCAACACCATCAACCACACCATAGCGAAGCAGTTGCCGATACGCTCTATCACTTTGACTCTTCTGAGACTCTAGACGTCGTAAACATTGTTTTTTCAACCAATCGAAGCTGGTTTGCGAAATTCGACAAACATCGCTACCAATTAATGCCGAATCAACAACCAGATAGCCATATTCATATGTTGTGAAGGTATTCATGGTTACGACTCTGCATCGGCAGTCCGTTTTTCTTGCTGAACGGCTGAAGCTTCATCTTCGGATGGTTTTTCTGTGTACGTCGGATTATAGATCTTGATATACAGCTGAGGATCATTAACGTCGAACACGCCAGCGGCAAGTTCAAAAACAACTTTATCCTCGCCAAAGATACTCAAATCAGTACTCTGACCAAAAAGGTCACTCGTTTTAAAGCTGTGTCTCTTCTGAACGAATTGATGATGCTCAACTAATTTTTGGTTATCACCCAAGACCAAAGCAATTCGCTGCCAATCATCGTAAAAGTACTCTTGGAGCAATGGCAAGATCTTATTCTTGAAGACGCTTCTTAGAACATCGAAAGCGACATTCTCATCGCCAACATCATCAAGTACATTGACGACTGGCATAAAAAACGCGTGACCTAACGTATGCTCTCTATCGTAAAGGTACTCAATCCGGTTATTCATTGTTTGCAGTAATAATGCGAGATCTATGCCTCGAACTACCCTCTTTTTCAGTACAGCATAATCAGGCATCATCTCAACAAAATCGAAACGNCGGCGCAACGCGGTATCTACCAACGCCAAAGACCTATCCGCAGTATTCATGGTGCCCACGATATGCAGATTTTTAGGTACGGAGAATACGCTGCCTGAATACGGCAGAGTTACCTCTACAGCTTCTGGATTACCGCCACGCTTTGACGGCTCAATCAATGTAATCAACTCTCCAAAGATTGAAGAAAGATTACCGCGATTAATCTCATCAACGATTAACACATAATTATCCGGTGCTTCTGAGCGTTCAACTGACCGCTTTGGAACGGTTACGTTAGAGTTCTCAAGATGCTCAAATAGCGAAGAGGCTGATATACGTTTTAATTCGTAAAGTGTTTTTAAGGTGAAGGATTTACCACCATTTAGATGAGTCAACGAGACATTAATATTTCGAATAATCCAATCGATAGGCAAAGCGTTCTGATAGTCCCGGCGATCAGCACACCCTTTTTCATCATAGAAATATTTGCCCTTAACAATTCCAACGGCCTCGATATTGGTCTTGCTGCAAATACTCACGACAATATCCCCCACAGACATATCGTGAGAGATTGCCTCAAGGCATGCTATTGCATTCATTCCTAGGCCTTTTAGGCGGTTGCTATCTCCCCCAAACACCGCATCATAGTCAGACAAATCACCCATATCGCCCCAACCAATTCGTATTTCGCCACGATCAAAACACGCAGTTTTCACAGCGCCTGGCCCAGCACCTTCCAATGAAACCTTCCAAACCCTGGCTCCAGGGGTGAGATATTCGATACCTTTAAACTTCTCAGACTTAGCTTTCTCGCATATATCCTTAAAAATGCCCGACTTTACCTCATAACTTACCGTGCCTTCGTCATCGCTATCCGCCCTCAAGCCCTCAACAAAATCCTCATAAGAAAAACTCTGATGAAACGTGCAAAAACGAATGCGTTCTCTAGTTACATAATCGTCGTATAGCTTCTTTTTGGTATCAAAACTGTGCTGTGAAAAATCAGTGTCAGGCTCGAGAATTGACAACGCATAACTCACGGTATTATAGGTTTTTCCAGTTCCTGGCGGGCCGTAGAAAATAGTGTTTAGCGGGTGTTTTGACATAGTATCGTTTCTATCCAATTGGTAAGGTAACGACGAGGGCTCTGATACGACACAATCCGCATCAGACTCCCGCCACAAAGACGCGAGTGGCGGCATATAAAAATCGAGCTGTGTGCCCGGATATCTTGCTTGTTGTTCTTTTCGAATTTCGAACAGTTCGGCATCAATCTCAGACGGCAGCATATGATTAACTTGTTGCCGACTAAACGGCCTGAACGCAACAATGATATTTCTGCGACTGCCCGCCGCAAAAACACGCTCAAAACTCTCTGGAAATATGAGAAACAACAGTATGTGTCTCAACTGACGATTCTTACTGCCATCAATGGCGTCAAGCCAGCGGGCAAAGTGAAAAGGCTGCTGGATCAGGTCATCGAACATATCCTTCGGCAATTTTCGAAGTTCCAGCATGACCTCTATGAAATAGACAAGTTCACGCCATCGATTTTGGTTGTAGCTTGTCCCACCACTACCCACACCCTTTAACGTATCATCGCTAAGCAGTGTATGCGGCAATGCCAAAAGCCCACCCGACCAAGCCCATATCTCTTGAATATTCTCACGCTTTTTATCAGGCCCAATGTTGCTTAATGGAAGCAGCATGAACCAGAGCATTTCAGACGCCAGCTGTTTAGTTTCTGGTTTTGCCTGCTCCAACTGTGATTCAAACTTTTGAAGAAAGCCACCCTCCCCTTCATCCAGATTATCGGAGAAATGTCGCTTTAAGTCTTCGAGATAGACTTCATTCCACAATGAACCGCTTGAGAAAATAGAACCCTGTTCTATCAAGCACTCATCTCGCCATTGTAAAGCCGCAGCGAGTGTCGCTTCCGAATCGTGTTTACCGCAATACCGAGCCATTTAATTATTCTCTTTAACAAATTGATCAACCTCAAACCTTAAGGCTGACTCCAACTCTCACTCAAAGCCTCTGCCTGCTTCAAACACAACTCAATCGCGTCATCCGCCTTATCCGGTGGATATTTCCACTTGCGTAACGCCCGCCTCACAAAATTGCGCAATTTTGCACGCACACTGTCACGCACCTGCCAATCAACCGTGGTCGATTTGCGCAGCTGTGTTGTTATAAAAATTGCTAACTCACGAAGGTTACTATCACCCAGCTCTTTCACTGCCGATTCGTTTTGAATCAACGCCCGATAAAACGCAATTTCATCCGCGTTCAACCCCGATTGCTCTGCCATTTCGGCATCTTCGGCCATGTCTTTGGCCATTTTGATCAGCTCTTCGATCACCTGAGCGGTTTCGATAGCGCGATTGTGGTATTTGCGCAGGGTTTCCATAATGCGATCGGAGTATTTTTTCTCAGAGACCACATCGGTTTTCATACACGCTTTTACTTCATCGCGTAACAAACGCTCCAGCAAATCAACGGCAAGGTTCTTCTCTTCCAGTTTGGCGACATCTTCCATAAACTCAGGCGATAACAACCCAATGTTGGGCTTATCCAAACCCACGATATTGAAGATATCATCCACGCCGTCAGCAACGATCGCATTGTCGATGATCTGCTTGAGCGCTGAATTCTTCTCCTCATCGGTGCGGCGTTTATCGATCGTTGTGAATTTGGTGATGCCATTTTTCACAGCGCCCCAAAAGGCGATCTCTTTTTTATACGGGGCGACTTCGTCCAACGTGCCGCAAAGCGTGTAAGCCTTGCCGATCGCCGCCATCACATCCAAAAAGCGCTTTTTGCCATCCAGCTTGCCAGATGCCGGGTTTTCTAACCTGAGAATATGATTCATAGCTTTAGGCAACAGCAACAACGCATTGTCTTCATAGTCGCTGTAATCAAAGCCATGCATCATGCCCCAGAGCACTTCCAGCTTTTCCATCAAAACGGCGAAAGCTTCGTGCGTATCATGGGTTGGCTTACCTCTACCGTTAGAGCCGGTGTAGGTTTTTAGAGCCTGCTTTAATTCATTAGCAATACCGATGTAATCAACCACTAAACCACCGGGTTTATCTTTAAACACCCTGTTAACACGGGCGATGGCCTGCATCAGGTTATGGCCCTTCATGGGTTTATCGATATACATGGTGTGGCAGTTAGGTGCATCAAAGCCGGTCAGCCACATATCCCGCACAATCACTAACTGCAGCGGGTCGTCCACATCCTTGAATCGCTTTTCGAAAAGCTTTTTGGTTTCTTTGTTGTAGATATGCGGTTGCAGCTTTGCTTTATCGGAGGCAGAACCTGTCATCACAATCTTGATTGCGCCTTTTGTTGGGNCAGCGTCATGCCATTCCGGTTTAATCGCCACGATCGCATCATACATATCCACGCAGATATCGCGGCTCATGCACACCACCATGGCCTTACCGGGCATCGTCGCAATACGATTTTCAAAGTGGCTGACTAAATCCTTGCCCACTTGTTGCATGCGAGGCTTGCTGCCCACCAGCTTTTCAAGCGCTGCCCACTTGGATTTAGTGCTTTCACGCGTGGCGACGTCTTCTTCATCTTCGATGACCTCATCCACCTCATCATTGAGGGATTCAATCTCACCTTGGCGAATATCTAACTTGGCCAAACGCGATTCATAATAAATCGGCACCGTCGCCCCATCGTCGACAGCATCTTGAATATCATAAATAGACACATAATCACCAAACACCGCGCGCGTGTCTTTATCGGCAGAATCAATCGGGGTTCCGGTAAAGCCAATAAACGAGGCTTCCGGTAACGCATCGCGCATATGTTTGGAGTAGCCAAAGGTATATTTGCCGGTTTTCGGATTAAACTTGGCCTTGTCACCATACTGGCTACGATGCGCCTCATCGCTGACCACCACAATATTGTGCCGGGTGCTTAAAACGGGATGCGAATCTTCATCCCCCAGCAACGCAAACTTCTGCACCGTGGTAAAAATAATGCCGCCGGATTGGCGAGAAGCCAAAATCTCACGCAGCCCATCTCTATCGCTTGCCTGCACCGGTGTTTGTTTGAGAGTTTCTGCCGCCATTTTGAACGTATCAAATAACTGACCATCCAGATCATTACGATCTGTCACCACCACAATGGTCGGGTTATTCATCGCTGGCTGCGCCAGCAATTTACCCGCATAACACACCATCGAGATCGACTTACCCGAACCCTGCGTATGCCACACCACCCCGGCTTTACCCGAACCCGCCTCAACCTTGGATGCATAATTTGCACGAGGCTCCGCCACTACACCTTGTTGGGGTTGCTCCGTGGCAATCACCGTTGCCTTAACCGCCGCACGCACCGCATGAAACTGATGGTAGCCGGCAATTTTCTTAATCGTGGTGTCACCATCCTGCTCAAACAACACAAAGTGACGAATGTAATCGAGAAACAGCTCCGGCTTGAAAAAGCCCTTTACCAAGGTTTCCAAAAAGTACTCAAAATGCGGCTTATCATCTTCATCATTAACCGTGCGCCACGCCATAAACCGCTCTTTATTCGCCGTTAACGATCCCACCCGCGCGTTTAGGCCATCACTCACCACCAACGCCTCGTTAAACATAAAGAGATCAGGAATTTCTTCTTTGTAAGTTTGCAACTGCTGATAAGCCGACCAGATATCCGCATTGTTATCCGCCGGGTTCTTGAGCTCCAATACCGCCAATGGCAAGCCATTGATAAATACAATCACATCCGGACGACGGTTGCCCTTGCTACCCGTAATGGTAAATTGATTCACCACCAAGAACTGGTTGTTAGCAACCGTATTAAAATCCAGCAACTGCACATAGTCCGTTTTGGTCTCGCCAGCTTTGTCTTTAAACTCAACCTTCACGCCCTCTAACAACAGCTGATGGAAGGCTTTATTGTTTTTAATCAGAATCGGCGTTTCGGGCTTAGCCACCTGCAAGGCTACTTGCTCAAGCGTCGCCGTTGGGATATGTGAATTGATCACCTTCAACCGAGAGAGCAAGCGGTCATGCAGAAGTACGTGGCGATAATCGCTGCGTTCCGCGATAGGCTCGCCCGGCGCGATATCGTAACCACAGATAGTGTCGTAACCGATGGTTTGAAACCATTCTAAGCAGAGTTGTTCCAGTTGGTCTTCAGTTATCACCGTCAAGTTTTTCCTTGTGCCTAAAGGATTCATCCTCATATTCAGCTACTATTTCTAACACATCAACCAAGTATGCAAAAGATTCTTTCGTATCCGTTTGCTTTCGCAAATATGCCGGAATAAAGACCGTAAAGTCTTCATTCGATGTCGGCATATCCGAAACCAGACGCTCGATCATTTCTGGCCGTAACAAACGTTTCTCGCTTGCAGTATCAGGAAATTCCTTACTGATGACGTTATCTGCGAAATTCTTTAACCGCTGTTCAAGTGTCTGTGAGGAATATGATTCGTAAGTTGCTTCTTCGTTAGAATTGTTATCGCAGGCAGAAGTCTCCACCACCGCATCAACGGGCAACTCCGAAATCGGCGTCGCCTTACGTTTTAACTCATCAATAATCGGCTTCAGCTCTGCCTCAGGGTGTTTGAACCAGTCTGTCGACCAAATGCGGCGAATCTCCCACCCCAAACCTTCTAAAACACCCTGTCTGACTCTATCCCGGTCACGCGTTGATTTGCTGCTATGGTAAGTTGCGCCGTCGCATTCAATGCCCATCAAATAACGCCCAGGCATACCCGGATCACGAACAGCGATATCAATGAAGAAGCCAGCAACACCAACTTGTGGCACACATTCAAAGCCGTGTTTCGCGAGAGCATCCATCACAGCAATCTCAAAATCACTGTCCGGCTCTTTCTGTTGAACGCCTGCCTGGCCAACCAACATACCGGTTTGGGCATAGGCCAAGTAGGCCTTTAACGATTTGACGCCGCGCTTGCTGGTGTCCGATACATTCACCTGATCAGCCGTCATCGAGCTATAAACCTGAATACGCTTCTTCGCCCGCGTGAACAGAACATTTAAACGCCGCCAACCATCGTCACTATTGATCGGGCCAAAACGCTGCGGTACGTGTTTACTGCCTTTTTCGTTAGGGCCATAGGTGAACGAAATGAAAATCACATCACGTTCATCACCTTGAACGTTTTCGAGATTCTTAATAAACAGAGGGTCAGCAGACCCCATATTTTTTTGGTACGCCGCACGGAATAAGTTATCGTCACGCAACGCAGATTCCAGATCAGATTCAATGTGATCGCGCTGCTTGGAGTTCATCGCAACAATGCCAACACTCTCATCAGGCCGATCCATCAGCTGTACCTTAATGGCCTGAATAACCGCTTGCGATTCAGCCACATTCACATTATTCAAAAAACGGCCGGTTTCGACATAGTTAAATTTAATACCGAACTCATCCGACTCTGCCCACGGCGACGGGAACAAGACCAGATTGCTGTCGTAAAACTTGTGATTCGAAAACTCAATCAAGCTTTCGTGTTTAGAACGGTAATGCCAGCGCAACTGTCGTTGCTTAAAGTGGCCACCGACCGCATCCAAGATGCTTTCAGCCTCACCAATAACGCCGACATCTTCGAAATCTTCATCGTCGTTGCTCACCGAGCGCTCAAAGAAACTCGTGGGTGGAAGCTGCTTAGGGTCACCCACCACAACCACGTTTTTGCCCCGCGCAAAACAGCTCAATGCATATTCTGGCTTCACCTGCGACGCCTCATCCATCACCACCAGATCAAATTCGATAGAACCGGGGGGAAGATATTTCGCGACCGCCATCGGGCTCATCATAAAGCAAGGTTTATACGCCTGCATCGCCTTACCCGCACGCTCAACCAAATGACGAATCGAGATATGGCCGCGCTTCTTGCCGACCTCGTGCCTTAACAAGTGGCCGCCGGAATAATTCGCAACCCGAGCGCCTGATGTACCCTCAGGAATTTCTGTGGCGGCCGCTATCGCCGCAACCCGCTTGCGCTGTAGCTCTTTCAGCGTCTCATCGTATTTCGCAAATTGCCCCTGCAAAACCGTCTGCTCATGGCCAGATCGCTCCGACAACGCAGGCGTGTTCTGATAGATTTCTCTCGCCAACGCCTGAAACGCAGCAAATCGCATGACATCTTTCGCGTGCTCCAACGTCCCTTGATCTTTTAACAGCAGCTCCTTCAGTTTATTGAAGCCAACTGTATCCATGCGATCTCTCGCATGCAGATATTTCAACCAGCCATCCAGCCAACGTACGTTTGTTTTCGCCCCGTGATTTCTGGCGATAACCTTATCGAACGCAAGCCCCGAATCTTTAAACCAAGCGCTTCTGCTCGATTCCACCAACGCAAAGAAACTCGCTTCGGCGTCGGCCATTGCCTTGTGATCATCCGTGAGGGCAGCGGCTCCTTGAACAAGCACTGATACATCCTCTGCGGTATCACAAGTATTCAGTGCCAACACAAGATCAGAGAACTGAACCGCATGCACCGCCTCAGCAAACGCTACGGTTTGTAAAAACGGCTGATAGTCGTCCGGCAGTTGGCCATTGGAAGAAAGCGTCAGATTCAATGACGCGTTGAAATACGTCTCGCTTAGCGCCAGTGCGCTGACCGCTTGTGCCGCTTGTTTCGCCGCATCCAATGAAGTTAACGCAGCGATGACTGCATCTTGAGGAAGCGATGCATCCAACAATGATTGCTGTATACCTTTCATGTACGCGCTGATATCAAACAAAAACGACTGCAGCGGGTTTAGATCCGCCGCAAAATCGACATCCGCGTCTGAAAACAGCGTCTGTTGGGTAAACACACCGCCGAGGCGCTCCAACAAACTCACAAACGCATCGATTTGCATAGACAGCCCATCCGCATGCAGGTTACGCACACCTCGGAACACGTTCTGATCCAATGAGAACAACTCACTGGCAAAAATCACCCGGCGACCAAAACCAATCCCGTAGTCCGCACGCACGCGTTTAAACCACGCAGCCAAACTGCTCACTTTTTCCCAATCGGTTTCTACACCCTTGAAAAAGCCCTCCAGCTTTTCAGAATAGGTGGCCTCTTTGGCAAACTGATCGACATCCTCCAGCCAAATCGCCAGCTCGTGCAGCTTACCCGCCATCGCGTTACAATCTACCTTCTCATGCACAATGAACGCTGACGCAGACTTTTTCGCCGCTCGCCAACTGGATTTGAAAATCGAGATAAATGAGGTTTCGCCAAAAATCGCCGAGATATGCTTGATGTCTTCAATGCTTGGCAGTTTATCGATGGCAAAATCCTGCTCAAATGCGCCTCGCCGTTCCACCAATGCATCCGATTGTGCCTTTGCCTTGGCAATCAGATCAACCAACCCATCGTTATCAAAGAGCGGGTCGCGATAATTCACATGTGCGGTTTCAAGCGCAGCAGCATGCTCACAAAAACGAGAAAATTCCTTCAAGCCCGCCACATTACCGGCCAATGCCTCACGTAACGCCGGTTTTACATTCGGCAGAAATTCGTTTCGGCGTTCCAGCGTACTCGCGAGCAACCGTTTGGCTTTTTCAGCATCGTTAATGGCCCGATTGATCTCATCAAATGAAAGCGATCGTGCAACACCCATCAAAGCCAAACCCGCCAATGACTCTTTGATCGTCTCCAACGCACCCGCATCGGTGATCACATCACGGGGGAAGACGTTCCCAGCGGCAGAAAAGCCCGACGCAACGGTTTTTATCTGCTGTGCCGCTGCATGCAACGGAGCAACATCTTCAGCACCGATTTGCCTGAACGCAGAAACCACTTCACCGCCCGATAACAGGGGTATCACCTGCCACTTCTCAATAGCCGTTTCTAGTGCATCAAGACGGTTAACATGCGCAGCATCCAGCCCATGTCGGGTGTAAAACGCTGAAGCCGATGCATTCACCGTCTCGATGCGTTCAATCCACGCACCCATTGAAGCGGCAATTTCATTTTCAGGTACACTGCCTAACGCCTTATTGCCCACGCCATACCAAGGGTGCGACTCCCAGTTACCCGCATCCGGAAGTTGCTTGCTGACAATCGCCAAGTATTCGTAATAGCTCTCAAGTTTCTCCAGCGCTTCATCCAACAACACCTTGCTGAAGCTAACGCCACTGATACCTTCAGGGGCAACATCACTGTATACAATCGGTGACACTGCCTCACCGTAACGCGTTGCCGCCGCGAGTATTTCATGAAGGGTCATGCCGGTGGCTTTCCACTCATCATTGATCATCTGCACATAATCTTGCAGCTGCTGGCGGGCGCGCTCATAGCGTTGTACTTGCCGATCGTATTCGTCAACCGAGTGGGCATGGCCGCGTTGATTCAACATGCGCTCATTGAAGCTATCCAACACTAGGCGCTTCTGGGCTTTATCGCTGTGTAAATCCAAACAGAAATCGCCCAAGCCGGCCTTATCCATCCGCCGTTTTACCACATCCAAGGCCGCTTGTTTTTCCGCAACAAACAGCACCGTTTTGCTTTGTGCCATCGCTGCGGCCAGCAAGTTGGTGATGGTTTGTGATTTACCCGTTCCCGGCGGGCCTTCAACCACCATGCTGTTGCCTTTGAGGATGTCGATCAGCGCACTCATTTGTGAGCTATCGGCATCTTCGATCATCGGGAAGTTTTCATGGATGTCCTCAACATCATCCAGCACATAATCCGCATGGCCTGCACCGCTTGAAGACTGCCCATCCACCCGCTTAGCGCCATCGTGAAAAAAGTGGCTGACAACTTCATGCTCCAACAACGCCTTACCGTTATCGGGCCAACGGGCCGGATCTAAATCGAGATACATCAACAGCTTGCCCAAGCTCAGCGTTGCCAGCGTACCAAAGCGCCGAACACGCCATTCCTTGATATTCGGATCGTTACTTTTGCGAGCTAACAGCGCATTCACCGCATCAAAATATTGCTCGGGTGATAACAAGCGATCTTCATCATCTGCATCAACCACATCCGGCAAGATAATGCCAAAATCCCGTTTGAGCTTTTCGCGCAGTGTGAGGTTAGGCAGAATGTCTTCACCGGTAAATGCCAGGCGAAAGACGCTGACACCGTTATTCACGTCTTTGGTGATTTCAACCGGTACCATGTACAAAGGCGCGTAACGTTTGTTGCCCCCCTTCGCAACATCCGACCATTCAAGAAACCCCAAACAGAGAAACAGGATATTATTACCCGTTTCATCGATCGCCGTTTTGGCCTCTCGCGACAGCTTCTGCAGCTTCACATTCAACGCAGGCTCAAAAACCAGCGTCTGTAAGTCTAAATCCTCATGCCGTTCATCATCGGCATGATCGGAGTTGTCGGGCAATTCATAGTCATTTTTTAAACCCAACACGCCGGCCCATTGCTTCGCTGCGGGGTCGGGTTTTAGTGTGTTCCAGCGTGCCTCTTCTTCATCCCATGCAATGTAGCCGTGTTCTTCCAGTTCCTCGCGTGTAGGTTCTGGCACGGGCACCAGTGTCATCGCCTTGTTTTTTAACAAGGTATCAACCAGCTGATCAGGCAACTCATCCACCAAACGCACAAAGCTTTTGCCGTTTTGATCCAAGCTGATCAATCGCGAACGGCCACCGGCAATATCCAGCAGCTTGGTTCGCATATCGTCAAAATTCTGATGCAAAAATCCGTCAGGATATTCAACCTGCTTGTCTTCGCGCTTTTGTTCCAAAATAACATCCTCTCTGGCCGGCTTTTTCGCTGGGGTCTGAACAACAGTGGCCTGAACAACAGGGTTAGGTTTACGTTGGGCTTGATGATCAGCCCCCTCAGGCTTAGCTATGGGTATACCGGTTTTCGCTGAGGGTGCCTTGTTTTCCATCAAGGGTTTGTCGGGTTTTTCAGCAGCCGATACCGAAGAACCTTTTTGAATTGGCGAGGCCTTCGGTTTTTTCTGCTCGCTCTTCACGCGCGTTTTTTGTTTTTCTGTGAAGAGTTCTTCCTGAGTAAAACCCGGCTCGCCTTTTATCCAGCCGTCGATCACCGCCATCAGGTTTTTATTTCGCAGCCTTGGCTTTCGATGTTTCAGCTCGGCTTTGATTTTTTTCAGTTCCGCCACATTGTCCTTGTGGGTGTCGACTTCCCTTTCTAGCGCATCAATACTGCTGCTGATATAGGGNCGGGGCATGGGTGTTCTCGATGGGTTAGGGCTCAGCGGTTAGGGGTGAAAGTTCGCCGGAGAGGAGTTTGGGGAGTAGAGTGTCTCGAACCCTTCCAAGTTCTAAATTATTTTCCGCCAAACGAAAGCGCATATTTTCTATGTTCGCAGCTTGACTACCAAATTCGCCCATTAATTTCTGATCGGGAACTATCAATTCAAATCCTTCTATGTGCGCCTTGGTCAAGGCTTCTCGAGTAGCTCCGGCCTGCGCCAAACTATTCAATAGAGATTTTCCAGCAGAAGACGTTAGAGTTTGATAGACAAAATACGGATTCATCGATGATTCGTTTGCGCGAACAATACATACATGTTGATTCACACGTGCAGGGAGAACACTGGGAGGAACGATACAGCAGCGTGTAACAGATGCTCCGGTAATATTTAAAAGCACATCGTTTTTTTCAACTATCACATTCTTTAGTTTGCCTGCCTGAGTCTCATCAATTTTTGCCAAATCTTTCATCGAAAAATTCCCATCAAAAACATTCATGCTACGAATCTGAGAAATCCCCTCTATCTTGTAAGCCCCTTTTCCTCCCTTTGGAGTTGCCCCACTCCCGATTTTTGATGTTTCCGACTTTAAATCTGATACTGACCACCCCTCAGGTATTTCACCCAACTCGGAATCTACCAGCGCATCGGGGAATAAGGCGGCGGTGGTTTTGAGTTGTTCGTATTGCTCGGGGTTTGTTTGTTGAAGCGAATCCAGTGTTTCTAACGGGGTGTCTGCGGCCTGCTCTTTATTGAGTGCGATAGCACGACCGCTGATGGCGGCCATGGCGGCGCGTTCGGGGTCTTGGCCTGCTTGTTTGGCGGCGATTTTGGCGCGGGTGGGTTCGAAATCGACAAACCAGCTTTTAAAGACGGCTTGGGCGATGTGTTCTAGGGTTTGGTTGGTTTGGCGGTTTAGTTCGATTTTGTTATCTAGTGCCTTTAAGATCTTTGCAACTTCCTTTTGAATTTCGATTGGAGGCAACTCGATCACAAGACGACTGATCATGTCATTATTTAAACTGGCTCTTGTCGACATTGTTGAAAATGCCAACATCCCTCTCCTAAAACTTGGACTACGCAAGCAATACCCTATGAATTCGGGGTGTACCTCATGGGGAGAATCTTTTTTAGGTCGTAACCTCTTACTAAAACCGTTAAACGTCGCATCAGGGTAGTCTTTTAGAGCAACACTACTCATACCGAGTTCGTGCATAGTCTCACTAGTTCTAGTTAAAAACACATCTCCTCTTTTAATAGAACCTTTCTGCCTCTCTTTATCCGTTGATTCAACTAACTGGCCTAATTCATTCGGAAGAAAATAATTACCGAAGACCTCCTTAAAACTCAAAAAAGGAAATCCTGAGCCAAAAGAATCAGCAGGTTTTGAAAGACCAGAGCTTATTTCGTAAATATCAGTTAATGCAACTTCTGGCCAACTAGACATCGTAACCCAACCCCGCCAAATTCTTTTTGATCTCCGCCTCTAAACGATCCGATGCTTCGAATTGTGTTTTTAACTGGCCGGTTAGGCGCGCCATTTTTTCTGCGAAGGGTTCGCCATCGTCTTCTTCGGCGGCTGCGCCGACATAGCGGCCGGGGGTGAGCACAAAGTCGTGTTTTTGCAGGTCTTCCAGTTTGGCGGATTTGCAGAAGCCGGGGATGTCTTGGTATTGGGTTTCGTCATCGGCTTGCGGCTGGGGGNTGTCGGATGGCGCTTCGCTTGTCCGACCTACGGTCTGCCATGCGTGGAGGGTGTTGGTGATTTGGTCGAGGTCGGCTTGGGTGAAGTCGCGCAGTACGCGGTCTTTCATGTAGCCTAGGTTGCGGGCATCGATAAATAACACTTCGCCTTGGCGGTTGCGGTATTTTCTGCCGGCGGCGCTGGTTCGCTCGCCTTTGTTTTTGGTGAGAAACCAGATACAGGCAGGGATTTGGGTATTGGTGAACAGCTGGCCGGGTAAGGCGACCATGCATTCGACCAAATCGGCTTCGATCAAGGCTTGGCGTATCGCACCTTCGTTATTGGTGTTGGAGCTCATGGAGCCGTTGGCTAACAATAGGCCTAAGCTTCCGTTGGGTGCAGTGTGGTAGAGCATGTGCTGCAACCAGGCGAAGTTGGCGTTGCCGGTGGGCGGTGTGCCGTAGGCCCAGCGTGGGTCATCATCGGCTACGCCGGTGTCCCATTCCTTCATATTGAACGGCGGGTTGGCCATCACGAAGTCGGCTTTGAGGTCGGGGTGTTGATCGTTGGTGTAGGTGTTGGCGGGTTCTTTACCGAAGTTAAAGTCGATGCCGCGTATCACCATGTTCATGGCGGCGAGCTGCCAGGTGGTGTGGTTGTATTCCTGCCCGTAGATGCTCACCTCCCCAATATTGCCTTGCTTGCTGGCAATAAAATGCTCCGATTGCACAAAGAAGCCGCCGCTGCCCATGGCGGGGTCATACACGCGGCCTTTGAAGGGTTCGAGCATTTGCACGATGAGGCTGACGATGGATTTGGGCGTGTAGAACTGGCCGCCCTTTTTGCCTTCGGCGAGGGCAAACTGGCCGAGCATGTATTCGTATACGTGGCCGAGGATGTCTTTGCTGTTGAGGCTGGCGTGGGTAAACGGCACGGTGGCGATTAGGTCGATCAATTCACCGAGTTTGGCTTGGTCGATCTGTAAACGGGTATAGAGTTTGTTGAGTACGCCTTTGAGCTTGCTGTTGTCGGCTTCGATCATCTCTAGCGCGTTGTCGATCAGGTGGCCGATGGAGCTGAACTTCTTGGCTCTTTTTTCACCATTAGGGCCATCTGCCAGTGGCAGTTCAGCACCGCCGATAACGGTTTTGTTGTTGTCTTGCAGAAATTGCCAACGGGCTTGGGCAGGCACCCAGAAGGTGTTGGTTTCGATGTAGTAATCGCGCACTTCGAGTTCGGTGGCAAGTTCTTCTTGGTATTCGTCGCTGTCTGCGCCGCCAAAATTTTCAGGGTCGAGGAAGTATTCGTGGCTGTCGTCTTGCAGCTGGGCTTTGAGTTCTTCACGGCGAATATCAAACGCGTCGGAGACGTATTTCAGAAACACCAATCCCAGTACCGTGTGTTTGTATTGGGCGGCATCGAGGGTAGAGCGCAGCTTGTCGGCGGCCGTCCAGAGTTTTTTCTCAAGGCTGTTGAGGAATTGTTGTTCGTCGTTGGCTGTCATTCAGTGGTCGCTCGTGCGGTGATCAGGTGCTTACATCGGGGTGTGACGTTAACGCAGCGTTCACGTGGAGTAAAAGGGTTTAACAATGCCCACTCGAGTTTATACCTGTTTGGTTGGCCTTAAAATAACATAATTGCTGTGCATAAAAAGAATATGGAATGATGTTTTTTATTTCAATTCATTACAGCTCGTTCGCTGTATCACCCCGGCTTTACTTCGCTCTTTCACGTCTGATGGGTGGCACATCTTCCAATAGGTAGTCAGGAGGCTTTAAGTCTCCTGCGTATACCGGTTATTGCGAATAGCCCATGTAAGGCGGGTTGTGTGACTGCTGCCGCGCTTGTTTTTCATGCTATGTACATGGGTAGCGCTTGGTATCTCTGAAAGAGGTAGCGGGCTTTGGGGAAATGCCAATAACTGCTGGTGTGAGGCTTTACCTGGGAAATTTCTGCTGAAGTCGGTTTGCTTGCCTCATATGTGTTGATTTGTGAGTATCTCACCATGCACCTGTGATCGGTGCAAGGCTGTTAATAGGATTGGGATTTCTTGCGTGATGCTGACCAGCTCGCGCGACGATGGTGGATTAACACCTAGATGCCCAAAATATTCGGCACGGTTACGCGCCATGTAACATTGATCTTAAGCCCGCCACTTCGAGCAGGTATTCGAGATGCATACCCAAAACACGAGATCGGCCTTCAAAGTCAATCCTCAAAGTGCTTTACACGCTCTCTCGCCCGTATCAGCCATCACAGACCTCATTCAACGTTTGTAAGACGAAATTGAAGAGTGTCATTCAGAGGCAAATATTTGTTAATGATATAGACATGTAATGATCAATCTAGAAACAAACCATTCTCAGGTTGTGTCGATTTAATGTATCTAGCACCCTCCCCCTCGAGTCGCTCGCTTGTTATTCAAATATTGTCGCTTCCATTAAATAAATGGCGCTATCCACATGGATAACGCCACCCGTCGTTCAGCCTGTAGTTTATAAAGCCTGAAAAGCAATCATCAGAATGGCAAACCACGACACGAGATAGCTCGGCGTGCGCAAGAACGGTATGCCAGCAATGTAGATTGCCGCGTGGGCGATTCTTGCGTAGAAAAAGATCGATGCCCACATTGCTATCGTTGCCAGTACGGTCGCTGAGGCGTTACCGAGCTGCGAGGCCCCTAATACAACTGCGATAAACGCTGGCATGGTTTCAACCATATTCAGGTGTGTGCGTTGTGCGCGCTCTGCCCATAGGGGTTGTTGCGGCGCATCGATCGGGAAGTTATCGGGGTAGTTATTCAGGAAGGTTGGCAACCCCCAAACAAATACTCTACCGAGGATGTAGGGCGTCCATAGTAGTAGTGTTAAAACGCCGCTGAGTACGAGGTATGTGTATATTTCATTCATTATTGAATCTCCAATGGGTTAGTTTTGATGATTCCATTATGAATTTGGCGGTCGGTTATTGTTATGTGCAGATCACTGAGATATTTGTCTGATCGTCCACGTTTTTATGATTACCCGGATTTTCTTCTTATTTGTTTGCCGATGATTTTACTCTTCTAGTTTCAAGCGACGTGTTTTTGGGTTTTTTCACTACCCATTTTTGTTATTTATTAGGCATGTCAGATTTTAGTAAATCACAGGATCTTTCATTTACTTTGGATTGTAGCGTTCATGGAGAATACTGATTCGCTTTCTATCGGGTGGATTATTCGATGGTCAAAAACTAACCCGCTAAAGAAGTGTTGTAAGCGTTTACAAACGATGTATCGATGGGTTTTAGGAGCTTGGCTCCTACTTCGGAGCGAGTGAATTGGAGCGAGGGCCAGTTAGAACAACTGAGCCAGATGGGCAGAATGCGTTTTTAGCTGCCGCATCGTTATGATGCGGCGCTTGAGCCTTGTGTTAGGCGTTAAACCCGCCGCAGATTACCTCAAACTTGTTGCCGAAAGGGTCTCTGATGTAGGCGGTATAGACTTCACCGTGTGGGTAATCTCGATGGCCTGGCTTGCCTTCGCAGGTTCCACCGTTTTCGATCGCTGTGCGATGGAATGCGTTAACCTGGTTCTGATCTTTGGCAGAGAATGCGATATGTACGCCATTCCCGGCGGTATAGGGTTGTGTATCAAACGGTAGCATTGCTAGGAAATTTATTTTCTCATTGCCGTATGCAACGATGTTGTCGAATTTCGCGTGCTGTTGATATCCGATTTTTGTTAGTACTTGGTCGTAAAAGTTGGCCGCTTTTTCAATATCATTTACGCCGACACTTATGTGATCAATCATAACGTTCGCTTCTCTCTTTGGATTTTTCTAGGGCTTAACGCTTGGGTTAAGGTTATCCGTAGATTAATCTGCGTTCGCGTTGGCTGATATGTTCACTCATCCAGATTTTTCGTCAGATCATCCAGACTTTATGGGTCGAATAGATGGTCTTTCTTGTTGGCTAATGCTGTCGTGCTTCTACTTTTGTTTTGCGATATTCACCGGGGCTGATGCCCACTGTGCGCTTAAAGGCTTTACTGAAGGATGCCAGCGTTTCGTAACCGATGGCAGAGGCAATCAAATCGATACTGGTGCCGGTTTCGATCAGTAGGCGTTGGGCATTTTGCATTCGCCAATAGGTAACGTATTGCATGGGTGAGAGGTTTAGGTATTCTTTAAACCGCCCAGAAAACAGTGAACGCGACATACCGGCCCGTGAGGCCAAGCTTTCTACCGTCCAATTGGCTGAATAGTTGTCGTGAAACGCCCGCAAACTTTTGGATAACTGTGGGTCGTTCAGTGCTACGAGAAAGCCACCTTGAATCTGTTCTCTCTCGTTCCAGTGTTTGATCGATTGGATAAAAATAATCTCGGATAGGCGTTTGATGATTGCACCATTACCGAGATTTTTGTTCTTGGCGATGTGTGCCATAAAACGCAGTGAGTCTTTGAGCCAGGTATATTCCATACCGTCGTTTTCGTTGATAACGATGGTGTCTGGCAGGTATTCAACGAGCGGGTGGGTGAATTCATCACTGAATTCGAAATGCCCACACACCAGTTGCGTACTCAACGCATGATGGGCGTCGCCGATCTCTAGGTAACCGCTGCCGTCATAGTTTGCGGCTTCTAGCGCATCATCTAGGGCTAATGGTGCCAAATCGGGCTCAACGCTCAGGATGTGTTTTGAGCCGTGCGGAATGATAATAAGATCTCCATCATTCAGCAGTAGCGGCTGGTCTAGCGTTGGGATGCGTACCCAGCACCTACCCTGCGTTACATAGTGAAAGCGTGCGACGTTTTTGTACTGGGGAACTTCGACACTCCACGGCGGTGCGAAGTGTGTCGAAAAGTAGAATGACGATTCAAAATGCAGAGAATCGAGAACCTTGGTGAGTGTATCCATAGTGTCTCCGGGTGTATCTCTGGTCATTCTATTCCAATCGAACGAGAATTTTCATATGCGTGGATGAATGGACAAAAATCAAAGCGGATCAGACATTATTGGGGGGAATACTTGAGCGTGCGGCGGCCGATCGGCGATATTGCGTTGCGCATGATGAGTTCACGCAATAGCCCACCGAGATAATGACACCTAGGTTGTATGCTTGGTTTTGTCGCTATTACCGTCAGCGGCAGTATGTTCCTAAATGGAACATACTGAGTTTTCATTCAATGCATCACTTTTAAAAATGTTGCTCGAGTGCTTCGTATTTAGCGGGCGCTGAGTGCCAAACAGCTCCACCATCTGCGCTTGCGTCGGTTAGGTTAAGCCTAATATCAATATCACGCGCACAGATTTCGACACCTCTATTGATTTTCATTGATCTGCAGCCAGCGAATGTACATCGCCTTCCAAAACCATTAACGTCTTCATCATTTCATCAAAATCGGGTTTTTCACCAAAGAGCATTTCTTGCATGTTGGCGTAATCTACCCTCAGTGCGTCGCGATGATGATCAGATGGTAGCAATGCTAAACTCGCCAATGTCGCGCCGTCGTAATTCGCCCAAGCGCTCGGATAAAACCGCTGTTTAAAAGCAACCACCTCGGCTAATAAATCAGTGGCTGCCAGTGCCTCCCCTGCCACACCGCAGACTATCAATTTAAACACATCATAATAGTGGCGCGCATATCGGGCGGGTAGTGCTTTGTCTGGTGGGCGATGCGCTTCAGCATGCAGAATCGTGAGTTTCTCCCAAAATGTTCGCACAGCGGTAATCGTCGGCACTACCACTTGGGGTTGATCAAAAACTACGGGGAAGTATTCCGCAGCATAGGGTTTCACCCCACACTGTGCCATAGGCAACATGGCCGCGAGTGGGCCAATTTCTAAACGCACTTGCGGGCGCAAATACGCCGACTCAAACGCTTTGGGGTAAACAATGTTAATCGTATGCGGGTCATCTGCATCCACGCTCAGCGAACATGTATCGCCCATCAAAACCGTTAATTCCGGCAATAATGACTCGGCGATGAACACCTTCGCCTGTGCATTAATGGATTGATTGAGTTTGTCCTGCTGCGTCTTACTGCGTGCATCAACTAGGTTTACTTGCGTTAATTGCGTCCAATCCAGAATCAGATCAATGTCTTCAGAAAACCGCGCAATAGCGCCATAACACTTCGACAAACTGGTGCCGCCTTTAAATCGCAAGTATTGGTTAAACGGCGCATGCTCAAACACATGCAATAATACCCAACAAATCCAGAAATCTTTCTCAGCGGCTGCAGCAGTCACTCCCATGGCATTAGCGGTTTCAGTAAAAAGTTCTTTGCGTTCCTGTTCGCTTAGCTGTGCAACGGCTTTCATTGTACATCCTTGATCATTGGGAAATTTTTACAAAAGAATCTGACGAATATGACTAACAACCCAACTGGTAACATATTGGGTATCTTTTAAGATCCGGTTAACCAGCAATGCAGACAACTGCCCACTATCAGCAACCTCTTTTATGCCACTGGTGTTGGTTAAATATTGAATGATTTTGTTTTTCTCATCGTCACGAATGGGGCGATCCCCCAATGCCTGAATCGCCTGCACTAGGATTTCATTGGGTTTGTACTTCAAACCCAGCTGGGTAAATCGTGTCTTTTTGAACGCCAAAGTGATGCGGCCAACCGTATAGGTTTTGCTTGGCCCATCGCTGAGATACAGGTATTGCGNTGGCACCTGCGTCGACAACCCCATAATATTTAACGCCGCATTGCCAGACACCTGAATCTGCCAGCCAAACTTGCGTGCCAACGCCTGGGCAACCTGATCGGTATCCGGGCTCAGGCTTTTTTTTAGCAATGCGCTATACGCTGGGTAATCATACAAGCCGCGCATAATTCGCCGAATCGCGCCTTTTTTTGCCATACGACTTAACGCCCGATCAATGCTCCCTCCTTCACCCAAGGTAGCAAAATCCTTTTTTGAAAATACCCACCCCCTACCACGCCCATAAATACGTCTAAGTAGCTTATTCTCTAAGGATTTAGAAGATTCCATTGACCTTACCTTGTCCGAAAAAATAGGGGTTATTTCAGACAGAATAGCAACTCAAATCATACCAGGCAAATGTATCAATATGTCGATACCTCCAAGTGTCGGTATCGGCATTAAGACGTTCTGAAGGCCGGCGGCTGACCTGTGGCAGGCGGTGCGGTTGTTGGTCGTTCGGATCGGCACTACTTATGATTGGCCCCGGCGAGTCCGCCATGGATTATTTAGGTGGCGTTCGTTGCGTTAACTGAATGAAGATTCACAACGAACGCTTGTTCATCACCGTATTTCATAACTCCTGACTTTTCTGTCTTTCTCCGTCAGTGCCGTTGATAACAATACCGCCGTACTGCCAATAAACGCCAAGATCACTGCGATAAGATTGCCGACTGGCAAGCCATTCACATCGGAGATGCCGTTAGATATGGAGGAATACACGTCAAACTTTGCGATATAGATATAGGCATGTGTTACGAGATATAAGAATGGGAATACCATCAATAACTCGTCTCGCCTCACGTTAGGGCGATACCAGCGGGTCACGAATAGCCAACCGGCTAACATGAAGGTGATTCCATCAACGGCTGACGCTAGGTATAAGTTTCTATCCCATGGTAAGGCGTCGTAAGGAGGCATGTTTTTGGCAAACAAGTTGTAGGGTATAAATAGCAGTGAACCCACAAGAATGGTGAGTATTGGCTGGGCGGCCATGCCTGCTGCGAGTTTTTTGAATGAGGCGCCTTTTTCAACCCAATCCCAGCAGAGTTTTCGATTCACTAGCGAGAAGGCAATCGTGAAGGTGAAGAACCAGTGATAGCTGGTTAACGGCACGTTACTCAAAAACGGTTGGTTTGTTGGGTCGGCCATATCCCATGTCCACCAATTCACCATGGGGCCTAGGTTATCAAAAATCAGGTACATCATGCCGTCGAAAAAGCCGAGGCAGATGGCTTCTACAACCGGCGGAAAGTTAAACCGGTGAATAAGCATGTAGTTGTGATACATATATGCGGGGTAGAAGCACGCGATATACAACGGGAGCTTGTTGTATAAAAACATCACAGAAAACTCGCCGTGCCAAAAGCTTTCAACCGTGTAGTACGACAAAATATCCATGACTAGCCCGTAGGTTAGGCATGCCAAAAGCGTTAGCGGCGCTGAGATACTGCCTGTTTTTTTCATGGTTTTATACGCATGCAAACAGGCTAATAGAAAGCCGGATATCACCACCAGCTCAATCACCATGTGGCTCCAATCCTTGAGGCCAAACGGGTTGTTGAAATATATCAGCGAGTTCACGGCTTCTTCGTTCCGCATCGCATAAGCTACGTGTTCGTTCATAGGTGTTATTGTTCCATTAGTGTAAACTTTTGGCGCTATATATAGCTGTTATTTGATAACCTATCTGTCGGTCGACAGGCTAGCACTTGTCATATGACAGGTAAAGTTTAATTAGGAACGGTAATGTCAGACAAAAAGCGGGAAATTCTTGGCAATGCCTTGGCCATTATTCAGGATGATGGCTATGCCGCACTCACCATGCGGCATTTGGCGTCTGTATCAGCAATGAAGTTGGGCTCCCTTCAATACCACTTTAAAACCCGTGAGGTTTTACTAGAGGCGCTGGCTGAATATATTCACGATCAGTACGCGTCTCTTTGGAGCCAGGGCAACACGGCATTTGAGTCGGTATCTCTCAGGACTTTTATTGAGTTTTTGTTAGATGACATTGGCCGCATCGAAAGCGCCCGGCTTTGGCCTCAGCTTTGGGCCTGGGCATTGGTAGAGCCCACCATGAAGGCCATGATGGATAAGTTGTATCAACCACTGGTGGCGTTTTTAATTCATCGATTCACACAGCTAGGGTGTGATAAACCCAAAGAGGAAGCGTTAGCGATGTTGTGCTTATTGGAAGGCGCAGCGATTTTTGTTGGGGCTGGGTCGTTTCATGCTGATTATCGAGTTGCGATGCGGAGAAATTTGCTTGATACGTTTGAGGCTCGGTTTGGGGAGAATTTTAGTAAGGCAGATATTGAGTTTGTCTAGCTGGGGTGGCAGTTGAACGTCACTCTTGCAGCCCAATCGTGATCATTGACGCATTCCAGAGCCTCACCCCTAAGACCTCTAACCGTTTTATAATTGTCTACCGAAATTCCTCATCCATTAATGCAAAAAACCGTCTTGAGTTAGACTCGCAGAGGTAGGAAGCTCTGCATTGACGTTACGCGCTTGGCAGCTAGTTAAGCTCTGTGCTTTCGGCCAAGTTGGTCAATTTAATGACGGTGTTACGGGATTTACCAATGTGCTGCTCAGCGTCGGCGATCTGAATCAGGGGTTGTTGCAGTAAGGCACAACCAATACGGCTGGCGAGCAAGTTGAAAATCGGGGCATTCATACTGTCGGTGTAAATACACTGGATCAGCCTTTTTCAATCAACCGCCAAATTCGATCCTGTTCCATATAAAAGATACACATGAATCGACATCCTCTGCCGCAACAACCTTCTTCACGAGCTCTGCTCAGATAACCTTCGTCCCACAGGGTTGCTGATACCTTTTCGAATTCGTCTTCAGGCATCCCTGACAAGCGCTTTAGGTCGATACTACAGCATCTAGGTGATTCCAGCATCTTGCAACAAAGAAACGATTTTTTTGAATACTCAACGTCGCTCATATCAAATTCCGTCATTCATAAAAGGAAGGCTTACATGGCGTTTGTAAACCTTCCCATACTCGCTAAGCGATCTCGGCTAGCATGCCTTTCAAGCGGGCTTTGGCAAGCTCACTGAGAGGTAACAAAGGTTTTCTCGGGCCTCCTACTTCGTTTCCTTGAAGTGCCAGACCTGATTTAACCGCAGCGGCCAAGCCAGAGGTCACGATAAACTCAAGAAATTCATACTGCTGATAAAAAAGTTCTTGTGCCTTTTCGCTTTTACCCGCTTTAACAGCATCAAAGAGTTGTTTCGGTTGATCTCCAATTAAACAAGGCGCAGCTGTACACCAACCACTCGCGCCTGCATTGAGTGCTTCCAAAGCCATGTGGTTACAGCCATTGAAAAAGGGAACTTTACCTTTCGATAGTTTGTAGATTTTATGCATTCGTTGAATGTCACCTGTGCTTTCCTTGATCGTGGATGCATTCTCAATACCATCAACCATTTTCAACATGAACTCCGGCGACATATCAACACCGCAGGTTGCAGGGTTGTTGTAAATCATTATGGGCATCGGCGTAGCATTCGATACACTTTCGTAGTGAGAGTAGATCTCTTGCTCGCTCAATTTATAGTATGAAAACGGTGAGAGCATGATCATGTCCGCACCGATCTCATACGCGTACTTGGCGTAGTTTACAGCCTGCTCAGTGGTTAGCTCTGCAACCCCGATTACCACGGGTATTTTTCCACCAACATATTTCACTGTGTACTCAGCCACTTGCTTCCATTCAGATTCACTCAAGTAGGCTGCCTCACCAGCGCTACCTAACGCTGCAATTGCATCGACTTTGGATTCGAGTAATACGTCAATGACTTTGCCGAGTTTATCGAAGTCAACGCTTTTGTTGTCAAGGCTAAACGGCGTAACCGGATAACCGATAATTCCTGTTATGTTCATAAAATGCTCCTCATATACAGTCAGGGTGGTTTTTTAGGGCTTGTCTTACGTAGTAGGCAAAGTTGACCTTGTTTCGCTTGTCAGTCGAAGTCCAGTCATGCGCTTCTTGCGCCAGTTTGGGTGGTAACGGTTTGATTTCTCCTGCCGACATCGCCAAAATTTGTAGTTTTGCAGCACGCTCGATCAGAACGGCAAGATTGCAAGCTTCTTCGATCGTTTTACCAGCCACTAGCTGGCCGTGGTGCGCGAGGAAAACGGCGCGCTTATCACCTAATGCATTGGAAATTAATTGCCCCTCCTCATTACCAACAGGAACTCCCGGCCAATCCGCCACAAACGAGCAATCGTCATACAATCCACTCGTATCCATATGAGAAATAACCAAGGGGATTCCCACCATAGATAGCGCAGCGACATAAGTTGGATGCGTATGGATAATGCAGTTAACGTCCGGATGTTCTTTGTAGATCCAGGTATGGAAACGATTTGCAGGATTTGGCATCCCTTCACCATCTACTGGCCTGAGGTCTTGATCTACGACGATTAAGTTCCTAGCACTGATCTCGTCGAATCCCAGACCAAATCTTTGGGTTAAGAAAGTGTTGGGGGTTTCAGAGCGACAGGTAATCTGTCCGGCTAAGCCCGAATCATGGCCTTTATCAAATAAGATTCGGCAAGTTAGGGCTAATTTTTCTCTATCCGATAGACCGATGTCCTTTATAAGCCTCTGCATATCACTTTCAGCGCTCTGCATCAGCTCCAATTTAGTCTTACTGGCTGTCTTCATGCGATTTCTCCTCTATAACCGGCTTTGACAATGCAAGTACAATATCGCTAAGCTGGCCCCACGATAAGATCCAGTATTGATATTTTCAGTAGTCCAGATGAGGAGATCGACGTGCCAAGACCTTGGGAGACACAATTTTGGCTGGAGAGCAGCCCCGGCAAAACACTCCATTCAAAGCTACTAAATAAACTGACGACAGATATAAAAGATGGCCGCTTAGCTCCGGGCAGCATGCTTCCTGGGTCGCGCTCTCTGGCTGAGCAACTAAGTGTCAATCGAAAAACTGTCCAGCAGGTTTACGAAGAATTGGAGGTTCAAGGCTGGCTGGTTACTCGCCCCAGATCAGGCACCTACGTTTCACAGACGCTACCGGAACAAGGACTCACTAGGTCAGACGAGGAATTGGTCAATAGCACGCATAAAGCCAAATCTCCTTCCGTGTTGGTTGAAATGCTCTATCAAGACGCTATGTGCTCCTATAACAATGAAGCCGCGGCTAATGATGGAACACCTGACTCACGGCTCATTCCCTATGAGTTACTCGCAAGAACCTACCGAAGGGTGTGTATTAACCTAAGTCGCCATTCTAAACTTGGTTATGGCGATCCCAGAGGCGCAATAGAATTGCGTGAATCTGTTAAAAAAATGTTATCCGGCGGCCGATTTATGAACTGTGCTGTTGAGCAAATTTGTATTGTCAGAGGCAGCCAAATGGGGATTTATCTCGCCTCTAGGGTGCTTGATCCGGGCAAAGGCGCAGTCGTGATGGAAGAGCTTTGCTACCTACCTGCCAGAGCGGCATTTGAATCGAATGGCTTTACGGTCATAAGCTGCAAAATCGATAAACACGGTTTGGACATCGATAATCTACGAGACATATTAACGCAACATACTGTCGCAGCCATTTACGTTACACCACACCATCAATACCCAACAACTGTGTGTTTGCCTATGGATAGAAGGCTAGCGCTACTGGAACTCTCTAAATCGTTTAAATTCGCGATCTTAGAAGATGACTATGACCACGAATTTCATTATGAGAGCAACCCAATCCCACCACTTGCTAGCCTTCCCAACTCAGAGAACGTCGTACATATAGGGTCTATGTCGAAGGTCTTTGCACCCGGCCTAAGACTCGGTTACATCGCTGCTGACGTCCATTTCATTGAGAGAGCCGCACAAGAAATCATGCTGATCGATAGACAGGGGAATGCGGTATCTGAAATCGTTCTTTCAGAACTCATGGAGTCGGGTGAAGTGCGGCGCCATATCCGAAAAATCCGAAAGGAGTATGAAGCTCGGCGAAATTTTGCAGCAGAAGAATTTAAGCGAATTTTTGGCGATAGCATTTCTTTCACCGTGCCAACTGGGGGCATGGCCATATGGGTTGATATATCAAAACTCGTTAAGGGAAGAAAGCTAGAAAGTCTGCCTGGCAAAGACTCAACGTTAAGCACGCTGTACACAGATGATCAAGTTTCCCCTACTCACCTACGCTTTGGTTTCGGCGCATTGAACGAATCAGAAATCACTAAATCTATTGCACAACTGTCTGAGACTCTAAGCCTGATCGAGATGCATGCATAACAATGGCTCCAGAGTGAAATTATGTTCCGAAGTTTCAGCTGCTATGTCATGAAACGTTCCGTTACACCCTCCAGCCCCTCACCATGGGGCCTAGGGCAATCACACCATAGAATTGTCATATTCATAGCGATCAATTAAGCCAAATACTCCTTGCTCCACGCCACTTTCATCGCTGACTAATATCAAAGATACCGCTGCAGGGAATACTAGGAAAAACACGAGAAGTAGCAAGATCGTATATTGGCCCCCTAATGCGTTCCTATACAATCACAAGGACGCATTAGGCAGCGGCCTTATCAATGTTGTTGAAATGAGCGGCCGTACGCTGAAAGTTTCACACCGTAAAAAGCATATCCGTGCGAATAATATACTTCGTCCCTTTTGTAATCGGCAATGAGCTGTGAACACAATGCAGTGGATGATAACCGTGAGGAAAACACAGCACACCACCGGCTGTTGTTCTTAACGCGATGCGCTCAAAGTTCTTTTTATCTCCCTCTCCCATGGTAATCCCCCCCAAAACTAATCGGGGTTAAAAGTAGAATTTTCTCGTAACATACGCGCAGGAGATTCTGCATGAAAAAATCGAAGTATTCAGACAGCCAAATTATCGCAATTCTTAAACAAGCGGAAGCAGGCACCCCTGTCCCTGAAGTTTGTCGAGAGCACGGCATGAGTTCCGCAACCTTCTACAAATGGCGCACCAAATACGGAGGTATGGACGCGTCCCTGATGACACGTATGAAAGAACTCGAAGAAGAGAACCGACGTCTGAAGAAGATGTATGCGGAAGAACGTATTAAAGCTGAGATCGTACAGGAAGCACTGCAAAAAAAGTGGTAAAGCCCGCCAAACTCAAGCTGATTGCAAAAGCTGCTATTGAAGATCGAAATATCTCAATACGACTGGCTTGTGCTTCGGTGGGTATCAGTGAAACCTGCTATCGATATGTCTCAAAACTTAACGCAGAAAATGAAGAGGTTGCTGATTGGCTCATTCAGTTGACAGGTCATCGGCGAAATTGGGGATTTGGTCTGTGTTTCTTGTATCTGCGGAACGTCAAAGGCTTCGATTGGAATCATAAGCGTGTATACCGTATCTACCGCGAACTTGAGCTCAATCTGAGAATAAAGCCAAAAAAACAGTTAAATAGGAAAACACCAGAACCTTTAGCCGTTCCAGAATCGGCTAATGAAAGTTGGTCAATGGATTTTATGCACGATCAGCTGAGTGATGGACGCAGCTACCGACTCTTTAACGTGATTGATGACTTTAACCGCGAAGGTTTAATCGTGGATGTAGATTTCTCATTACCAGCAGAGCGGGTTCGTCGCTCGTTAAATCAATTAATCGAATGGCGTGGAAAGCCGACACAAATACAGTGTGATAATGGACCGGAATACATCAGCAATGTGATGGCGGCATGGGCCAAAGAGCATAATATTGGACTCGCTTTTATCCAGCCAGGCAATCCGCAACAGAATGCGTATGTTGAGCGCTTTAATCGCACGGTCAGATACGATTGGTTGAACCAATATCTCTTTGAGGATATTAGTGAGGTACAAAATCAGGCTACATCGTGGCTATGGCATTACAATAACGAACGACCTAATATAGGGATTGGTGGCATTACTCCCAAACAAAAATTGTTAGCCACATAACCTTCTACTTTTGACTTCAGTTAAAAATGGGGGGATTACCGAATCACCTTTCCTATTCTTGGTTATTCCAGAATCTCTGTTACCTGCTAAATTAATCCATTCTCGTTTTCATTTACCTCTATTTCCCACGGCTGCTCGACATATTCAGTATCTATGGGGTAGTAGGTGTCTTGCCAGTAATAACCGCCCTGCTGCGCGAAACTTAGCTCACCTTTGATGAGCTGCCTGATGTGAATCAGTTTATGAGTGAGGGTTAGCATTAAAAACAAACGTTTGATCTTTTCTTCAACACCTGTGCGTATTTTATATTCGCTCACAAAGGGGAAACTTCGAGCTGATGCCGACATGATAGCCATCTCCTCCCTCAAAGCATGTACCTTTCATGTGGTCATGTGGTCATGTGGTCATGTGTGTAGTGGTCATCACCTTGTAGGTTTGAGCCTTCGGGGTGGCAGTAATCATCGATACGCTATAGAGGATCAATAGGCTTAACGTTTCTATACCAAAGATCTGTATCTAAAGCGTTGAAAATAGTTAGCAAGTAACTGCAGAAAATGTAGTAATTATGTGTAGCTTTTTACTACATGTACATACTAAGCTTTTTACATATCGCTTTTCAAAAAGACTGAATTCTGCCAGAGACTTTATCACGATATGAAATAGCGTGTAGTTAACAACTACATGCATATACCTGATCAAATTAAAGGAAATAATGATGCCCGAATGGCCGTATCGTTGGGATTTACTTGCCAGATATCGAGTAATTGAAATTGTGGCTAAATGGGAAGGCCGCTTAACCACCAACCACCTCATCAATAGTTTTGGAATTGGACGCCAGCAGGCTTCTAAAGATATCAACAACTACTTGCGTGACGTGGCACCTGGAAACCTTGAGTATGATAAGCGGCTTAAAGGATACAAACCTACGTCTACTTTTAGTCCCATGGTTACCGCTGGGCAGGCAGATGAATACCTTTTGATGCTAAGTCGTAGCAAAGACATTACCACCACCTTTGGCTTGCAGCTTAGGTTTTCCACTACAGAAATTATTCAGGCGCCTATACGTAATATTGACCCGGCTATATTACGACCCTTAGTCCAGGCTATGCGTGAAAAAAAGCGTGTGGACATTGGTTATGTGTCGCTGAGTGCGCCTGATGAAGAAGGACGAATTATTACTCCGCATACATTGGTTTGTACGCCCATGCGCTGGCATATACGTGCACATTGTGAAAAGAATGGTGACTATCGGGATTTTGTACTGAGCCGATTTAGTGACGCACCTGAAATCATGGGAGCTTCTGAGCATAGTGCCGAAGATGACCCCCTATGGAATAAATCTGTGGAGATTGTGATTGAACCCGACCCAAGATTGGATAAAGCACAGCGAGCGATCGTTGCTAAAGACTTTGGTATGGAAAGAAACAGGCTGCGGATTAATACACGGGCAGCGTTAGCGCATTATATGGTGCAGTCATTAAATATTGATCCTTTTAAGCTGCATGATGAACCAAAAGCCCAACAGATCGTGATCAAAAATATCGAGAAGATCCGGCCTTTTCTATATGCATGAAAAAGCGACATGTAGATATCCTCAGTACTGATATATTTTACCCGGCGTTATATCCTCAATATCATAATTTATTACTTATCCTCTTTAATAACAGGAATAAGAATGTCGCAACAGATTATTAATTATCTTTCCAAGATAGATAATGGGCAGCATATCAACCTTGATGCTTTTCTTAAGGTGTTAGCTTCATCAGGGATCGATAAGCAGGAAGCCGTATTAGCTATTCATTCTACAAAAGTATCAAAGAATGCATACGCTATTAAGTCTATATCGGAGGATTTCCGTAAGAAAATAGAAGCAGTAATGCTGCCTCAAAATGCGACAAGAAATGAAGCTGCATTAAAAGGGCTCAGCCATTCAGTTAATGTTGATGGCTCACTATTGATACGGCGTATTGGTAAGGGGCACCCTGAAGTTGTAATAGTGGGTAGTGATGGCGTATCAAGCGCTAGAAACACCGGAACCACAGCCGTTATTATCGAAAACGAGCAAAACTTTATAAGCATTGATAAAACTGCTGAATTTTTAAAGGTATTTTGTGGGTTATATATTGATAAGAAAGATATCTATCTCGGCAGAGGCGGATACATCACAAAGAAGAATCACGCCTCACTACTCCAACAATACGAAAATATTTATCTCTTTCTCGACCTCGATTTCGGGGGATTAAAGATTGCAAAATCCATATACAAAATGACGCCATCAGCTCATCACCATTTTGTTTTACCCTCTGATATTGCTGAAAGAATTACCGCCTTCGATTCAACAGCTGATAGCAAACAAGTAGAGAAATGTTTCACACTTGCAAAAGATGTTAGATTTCTAGAGAAAGCGTTAAAGCTAATAGTCCAACAGAATAAGTTTATAGAACAGGAAGTTTTCTTACTATGACTGCGAATAATGATAACTCTCAACAGAACATAGAAGACTTACAGTTAAAGTATGTCTTGAACAAATTGGTTTACGTTAACTCTGCCACTCATGCATATTCTGAAATACAGATAGATTCGCATATGGCGTTATTTGGCGCTAATAATAAAGGGAAAACCGCGAGTTTAGCGGGACTAAAACTTTCATTATTCCCTGAAACCTCATTTACCCATTGTTCTAAAAAGTTCAAGTTTATCGGTAAAGATGGGGCCTATAGTAAAGAAGAGTCATACTCATTTTACTTCCCTGACTACCGTTCATATATCGTAACAGAAATTACAAATCCTCAGGGCACATTCTGTATGATTCTGCATAAAGCCACTTCAGAATGGGGTTATGGGCGATTTTTTGTACCCCTGCCTTATACTGGGATTAAACACTGGCTGTGGGATAAAGAAAACAATATTCACCAACAGGATCTGAGTTTTTCAACCCTTGCAAAAAAGGTTAAAGACGCTGGTGGCATACACTTTTCTGGGACTAAAGAGATATCAAAGCTTATATACGATGGCTATAGAGGCACTCCAGAGCAAGCAAGGTATTGCATATTACCTTTAACGGATGGCGCATCCCCTCCATCTATAGAAGCTTTCAAAAACCTTTACCAGATTGCATTTGATATAGGGCAGAGTGACAAAAACACTTTACCCAGAGCCATTGCTACCATTATTGAAATGCGTAGGGGGCGGCAAGAAGAAAGGCTAAACACTGAAATTGATGACATCCTTAGTGGCTACAAAGAGCTTAGCGGCGAAAAGAGCAAACTCACCCGTTTACTTAATTCCCAACCTGACTGGGATATTTTGGCAAAAAGTTTTAAAGAATATGTGCAGGCAAGAAATGCTGTTCAGCCTGAAGTCATGTCACACTTAACAGAAGCTGAAATGAAAATTGAGGCTGGCAATGAAAGGATGGAGCATTTAATTGGGCTCGTTTCTTTAGCTAGCGCCGCTGAAAATGAAGCAAGAACAGCAAAAAATTCCACGAGCAAATTGGTCACAGAAACCTCTGTGCTTTTTAAAGATGAAAAGCGCAGACGTGATGAGCTCGGTCAGTTAGTCGAAGATGGAGAGATGGAGTATGGCGCATACGGAAATCAATATACAACTGAACAAGCATGCGTTGAAATACAAAAATGGATAGAGGAAGAAGAGGCCTGCCTAGTCGCATTACAATCAGAGGAGAAGACGGAATTAAAGGCTAAGGAAATAATTAGATTAAAAAATCAGGACTCTGAAGAGCTTTCTAATATTCAGAAACAACTTGAAACCAATGAGCCTAGTTGGCTTGAACAGCTGCCGACACACACATCGGACATGCTTTATTCCATCAATAAAAGTTTCTCGACCTTGCCTGGGAGTGTGAGCGAAGAAGCATCTCGTGTAGCGCAGCAGTTCTCCGACTTACTAAGCGCCTCAGATTCAGGGCTTTTGTTTGATGGCCATTTAATGGTCAACTCCAATTTCAGTAAATATCAAGCAGGTATCAGTAAGGAAGAGCTGCAAGCACTTGCGGTGAAATTACAGGATGAAATACAAGGGTACGACAAAAATATTGCAAGCTTGAATCGCTCATTAAAGAACCCTGAGATTCGAAAAATCGAAATTGCAGAGAAAAGGGAAAGTATTGAAGAGGCCAGAAAGGTTATTCGATTAATTAAAGGGTTAGATTCAAACAGAGATGCATATCAAACAAGTATGGCGCGATGTACAGCACTTGAAAACGACTTAGAAAGTCATATGAAAGAAAAAGAATTAGCTGCCGCTAAATACGAGTCTGCAAGAGCCGAACACTCTAAACTCCAAGCGGAGAAAAATACACTTATTCCTGAGATAACTAGCCTTCAAGAATGGATTAAGTCTATAACAACCTTAGCCAGCTATGTAGAGATAAATACAGAAAACACGCTCACTTCTAATAGTGAGACCAAACCCGTCATCTTAGATAGTTTTAACAAGGAGCGAATTTCAGCATCTCTTGAAAGTTTATTTAAAGTTCGGAACACAGCAAAAAACTTAACGCAGAGATTGTTGCAAGAAGCCTTGCCTGATGAAGATTCTGGCTACCAAATTATTGAAAGTGAAGAGGTGTTGCATGCCCTATTCCAACAGCTTGGCGTTGTTTATTCTGGATTGGATCGAAGAATAACATTGCATGAAGAGTCTATCAGCACGCATAACACAATCATCGACAACCAAATACAGGAGCTCCGTGAGGCTCAGGCTACTGTAGAAAATTTTGTGACGGCATTAAATAAAAACGTGAATCGACATCCGATATCTAACCTGGCAGAAGTAAGACTCAGCTTATCTATGCATCCCCGTTTCACGCAATTAATGAAAGATGTTGATAGATACAATTTTCATGATAGTGAGCTTTTAGACCCTGGGTTTTACGATAGGCTGATTTCTTTCTGTGACGATTTTTTTGATGGCAAATCAAAATCTCTGAGTCTAGAGATGATTATAGATTCAATTCGTTATGAATACAGACTTGAAGGGGAAGAAAAATTCGACACTAAAAGTCAAAGTGGCGGAACAACTTCAACAACAACCTCCCTCATTCTTTCAGTATTACTACGCAAGATAAGCCCCGAACATATCACTGTCGGCATTCCTATTGTGGTTGATGAGATTGGCACACTCGATGGCAATAACAAACTCGCAGCTATTGACACTATTGCAGAACAAGGGTTTGCAATATTTTGTGCCACGCCAACACCTGAGCCAGCTATCATGGAGGAAATAGGACGCTGGGTTTGTATTGACAAGTTCAACATATCCAAGCCCGTTGTTAATAAGTGCCATACACTTATATTGCCAGAATGTATTGAAACCTTTGCTTCAGAACTAGTTCTATCATGATCAAAATTTCTCGTGATAGGCTTATACAGCTGGTTTTGGATTATAAGGAAGTGTTTTATACACTTATTGATTATCTAGATAGCAAGAGTACAAATAATGAAATTCCGCAGTACCTTTATATCCAGGAATATAATCGCATAATTGTTACTTCAGAAAATGAGAAAGCTATACGAACGCTCAGCCTGGAGAGCCTGCATAAAAATGGCATTATTGCGCATTTAGACAACCAAACAGGAACATTGACCCTCCAATCTTTCGTTATTGAAATGATCCGATTCATTGACAAGAAAAGGATTCGAGAATTATCACAGGTGGACTTCGAATTAATTCGTAAAACGATGCAGGATCTGTGTGAAAAGTTTGATAACCGGCTAACCATCTCACCCACACATTCTGATTATGATGAAGCTAGGATTACCTTATTCGAAACTATTGATAATACATTATCAAGAATACAACAAAATATTGAAGCACTTACCGCTAATACGGACGATTTAGGTGCTAGGTATGACGACATCGACAAGCAAGGTTTTAATAGTACTGACAGTATGAAACTGCTTGATGATGCAGGTAACCTTTACGAACGATTTATTCAGCCATGCCTTGAGTTTTTAAGTCCCAGTATAGGAATGAAACAAGGGCAAAATACATTCACTCACTCCATGGAAAGATTGAGTGAATTGCATGTTAATCGTGGCGAGCCTGAAATTGGAGAAAGACTGCGATACAAACTAACGGCGATAAGATCCTTTTACAAGGATATTTCTGAGATTGAAAAAAGAGTCAAGCGGTATTACCGGTCGCTGAGTGAAGAGCGGCTTAGGTATAACGCAATTGAAAAGGCTTACAACAAGCTTCTTGAATCAGTTACAGAACTCCGGCATGGAAAGCTTCGGGGAATTCGGCTGCCAGGCAATGCTGAGGTTTTTCAGGACTCCACTGTCTTCACTGGGTTGAAGCGTCAACTAAACAATCAAGAAGGCCGGCTAAATTGGTATGACGACAATAATGCTCTCAGACTCGATGAATGGATAACCTCAGCATTAGATAAAGAGGTTGTCACAGAAGATGTGACGTTGATTGCGGTTGAGAACACTACGGATATAACCGAAGAACGCTACCATATGATTATGAAACTTTGCATGGCGAAAAAATGGCCACCGTCTGATGAAGACTTTGTTGCCTATTGTCATAGATGGCTATCTAACGAACTAGAAGATTATCACTTAAGAGATTTGCTTGTCGCGTATCAATACGCTCACAGCCTTCAGAAAATGATGAAAAGACTGAATTTTAAGCTAAAGAAAAAATCTATTATTTTTAATAACACTTTTTTCACATACCTAGACTGTGAGCTACGCGAAGAAGATAAACTGGAGAATGCAGCATGAGCGAATACGATGCAATTAACCTAAAGCTTTCAGCAGAGATTTTCCGCGAGCTAATGAGTGGCAAGATTATTAATCGCTTAGCCTCTGTAGATGGTGATGACGAAAACCCTCTATTTTCAGAGATATCAACCAGAACAAAGGACTATACAATGCATTACGCAATGGCTGGGTTTGAATTGGTATCACGCCCTGACTTCTTTTACATCAGAGAAAGAAATAGCGAAAGCCCCTACACTGAACCTGTTAAGAAAATACAGGGGCTTCTGCTCATAATTTCCCGGTATATAACAAAAAGAGGCTTCATGTTTGACCGGATCACAAGTAAAAACGCAGGCCTTACCCATGAAGATATTAACAATATTATCGAAGATGACGAGTATCAAGAAATTATGTCTGCCATTGAAATAAAAGACTTCATGGTGACGTTTAAAAGCCATCTATTAGACAGAGGCATTATGCAAGAGATTAGATCTGGAAAATACCTACTAACGGCTGCAGGGAGTTATTTCTTCGATGATTTGTTCGCACGCAGTACTGCAGAATCATCGCTATAGAACTTTTCAATATGGATTGAGCGCCGCCGGCGCATGGAATAATCAGCAAGCGCTGGCTGTTACATGTCGTAGCACTTACGATTGAAGCGTAAGGGGGACTGTAACGAAATCTGTGTAACTGCCTATCATTAACCCAGGAATGGGTAAGGATAGGCAGATGATGAATCACGATGAACTAAAAGCCATTGCACAGGCAGCAGCCAAGAACATTAAGACCGAAGAAGATCTTAATGAATTTAGACAAATGCTGACCAAAATCACTGTCGAGACAGCCTTAAACGCCGAGCTTGATGACCACCTCGGCTATGCTAAGCATGCCTC